>JACPZR010000225.1 GCA_016195395.1 Spirochaetia bacterium | reverse complement strand
CTGCTGGGCCTGGGCATTGCCGCTCCGCGTCTCTTTGGAGAAGACCTGTGGAAGGACCACGATCCCTATTCGTCCCGCGCGTCGGTGAAGGCTGGTTCTATTATCAAGCTCTCCGTTGACGAACCCGTTCAGGTGGAATACGAATACGACAAGAACTCGGAAGAGAACGGATCGATCAAGATGGCCCCGGACAAGGGTCTGACCGACTTTCTTCCCGGAGCCAAGTATCGGGCCGCTTTCATGCGGAAGATATAACGTCCGGACGCACCATCCGCTCTGAAGACGTGGCCGACCTTCAAGTGATCATAAAGGGAAATCCGGTGTTTAAGTCGGCCAACGTTCAGATGAAGCAGGTGCCATCCGGAGAGCCCAACCGCACCAAGCCGTCGGCTGAACTGTCAGACGCTGAAAAGCAGAAGATCCTGTTGGATTACCTGAACCGCATTCTTGGAGAGATGAACACCCAATGAACCGGCCTTGGCACTTTTCACGCGTTCCCGTTTACTCTTTGGCTGTTGCATTTGTGCTGACCTTTGCGAACGGCGCTGCTCTTCTGGCCCAGGACAAAGATCCCGCCGCAGCGGACAAAGGCGCGGACGCGGGCACGCAGACAGAAAAGAAAGATGAGGGCGTTCGGCTGAAGGACCTGGCGCGCATTTCCGGAATCCGCTCGAATCAACTTCTGGGATACGGCATTGTGGTGGGTCTGCCGGGCACCGGAGACAGTCGTACCAAGTTTGCATCAGAAGCGATTCAGAACCTTCTCGGCAACCTGGGCCAGAAGCTGGAAGGCGCGGGACTCAACAGCAGAAATATTGCGGCCGTGCTTGTGACGGCGGAAGTTCCACCCTTTGCGCGCAAAGGCGACCGCATCAGCGTTACTGTGTCCTCGATCGGCGATGCCAAGTCGCTTGAAGGCGGAGTCCTGATTCAAACACCCCTCATGGCCGGGAACAGCAAAACATACGGCGTGGCGCAGGGTGTAGTCACCACCGGCGGCCGCGAGGAAAAACCCGGCATGGGGCGCACGGTAGGGACAGTGATGCAGGGCGCGGCCCTTGAGCAGAACATCGGTTCCGATTTTCTGGAAGAGAAGAAGCTCCGAATCAGCCTGAAAGAGTTCGACTTTGCCACATTGAACGAAGTCCGCACTAAGATTAAACAGAAATATTCAACAGCTAACGTTATCGCGGAGGGCGGGTCGATTCTTGTGGACATTCCGGCCGGGACGGACTCCGTTGAATTTGCCGCGAATATTGAAGAGATCCGGATTCAGCCCAAACTGCGGGCGCGCGTTGTCATCAATGAGCGGACGGGGACGATTGTCATGGGCGGCGACATCCGCATTGATCCCGTGGCCATTTCGCGCGGCGGAATGCAGATCATCGTGACAGCCAAGGGCCAGAAAGGCGAAAAGAAATCCGGGTCCGGTCGGAAAGAGGACACACCGGTAACGCAGGAATTTGCCGCCACGAGCGTGGGCGACATCATCGAAGCGCTGAATACGCTCGGCGCCACGGTAAAGGACGTTATTGCAATACTCGAAGCACTGAAAGACTCCGGCGCGCTGCATGCCGAATTGGTGGTGATCTGATGGACGTTCAAAACCAACCTCAAATCAAGAACCGCGAGGAGATGGAACGTCTCTTTCCCGGATTGATCCGCGAACACGGGACGGGGTTTCTCCGCACTCCCGGTGAATCCAAGTTTGCCGGAGAACTGAAGAATGCACAGGAACCGCTTCCAAAGAGCGGTGAAACGTCGGCTGGCAAAGGCGCGAGCGCCGACCCGGCCGAAGAAGCCAAGGTAAAAGAAGCCGCCCTTCAGTTCCAGGCGATGTTCATCAACATGATGCTCAAGTCCATGCGGGCCACACTGCATCCGGAAAACGACATGCTCTTTGGGGGCCGCACACAGGAAATCTTTCAGGACATGCTCTATGATGAGTATTCCAAGTCCATGTCCAAGGCCAGTGGCTTTCCCTTAGCCGACCAGATTGTAACGGAAGTGCGTCGGACCATGAAATCAGGGGAGGGCGGCGCCGTCCTTGACCGCGCGCGGGCCGGATATGAGAAGAATATGCTCGATGGACGCATTCCGTCTACCATGCAGAAGAACTCGCTCGACCTGTTGAAATAACCGCCGCACGGCTCCGCATAAAGATTAGAGTCCAGGTGTGAAAACAGAACGAGAACGGCAGCTGAAGCAGACCGCCGAGTTCGCTTAATCCTCGAGACTGATCCAGCTTTCAAGGCCCAGGTGCGTTACAGCGGCGCGGACCTGGCTGGGCGCCCAGGATACCTTGATCTTCTCTCCGGTGGCTTCTGAAAGACGCATCAGAGCCGCAAACCCCGCGGAATCGATCCACTGACAGTCCTGCAGGTCAAGGAAGATGGGAACGCCGCGCTTCAAATGCGTCTGAACGCCGTCCTTGAGTCGGGCGGCGCGCAGAAGATCCAGATTGCCGGACAGACGAATCCGCATACCGTCCCCGGCGATCGATACGAGGGTGTCATCCGCAAGGCGCAAGGGCTCCATGCTCGTCAACGTTCCCCCGACCGGCGTCTGTTAAAGGGCCGCGTAGGCGGAAACTGCCGGAGAGCATCCCGCGGCGTTACGGACTTTTTTTCAAGCCGCCTGTTCAGTGCCACGAGTTTGTGCAGGTTCGACTTGTCCTGAACAACGTCACTCAAGTTAAAATCGTCAAGGCGTGTACCTGTTCCTTTTGCAAATCGTTCCAACTCAGATGTTACCATAGAAAACTGCAGCCATGCCACGCGGCTGACTAGATCATCCATATATTCAGAATAATGCTGCGCCGGGAACACATTGAAGTGATTTATCAGAAGGTCGAACATGTCAACGTCTAAACGCTGAGCCGCCCGGATTACGTCCCCAATTCGAACGTCTGATATATTCCCGTCATCAAGAGCCTTCAATACTTTTCGATCCAACTCGGTTTCTCTGGCCAAAGCGCGCAAAGATACTCCCCGTTTCTGACGCGCGATCAGAAACGGGTTCTGCGAGCGTGGATTCTCTTTCTTATTGTTGCCCATGTTTTTAGACGTCCAAGCGCGGGGGATTGATCACCTTTTCATGTGAT
>JACPZR010000189.1 GCA_016195395.1 Spirochaetia bacterium | reverse complement strand
TTGGCAAACGGCATACGCGCCGGCGCTGATCCATTTCCCACAATCTTTGCCGCGAGGACCGCTGTGGGCAGTTCATAACCCATCGCCTGGGCAAGGTCACTCTGTGCATACACGGGGCCTGTGCGGCTCAGAACAAAACTCGTGGCGGCCTTATCCCAGACCGTCCCAACTCCAATGGTCAGGTTCAGAAAATAAAGGAACTGGATCCCGGTCTTGATATCGATGGGGTATGAGTCCACTTGTGACGTGTACGAGATGCGGTTCTGTCCATTCCAGATCAGCGTGCCGTAACCGGACGCCTGGTATTTGAGCTTATTGTCGCTTTGGGTGAAATCAACGTCCATGTGGGAATGATAGGCGCCGGCGCCCACGGACACGCCGCGGAAGGCGAGCATGGGCCCAAGAAGAATGCCGTTTCCTTCTACAAGATGATACCGTACTTCAAAACCGCGTCCGTTCACGGCTGCTGTTGTCGTGCCCCCGGCCGTTGAGTTCTTCTTCAGAGTCTCGGCGTCTTTCACAGCCGAGATGTAAATGTCAAACCGCGCCGGCGAAAGAAAGGACGGAGTCTGTCTCCCGGAGGAAGGCTCGTAGGCGCTCGCAAAAAGAAAGCCCGCGTTGAAGCCAAAGAAAGCCCGGGGACTGATGGCGCCACCGGCCATGGGCACTCCCGTGTAGACGCCTGCGTTGGGGATGTTGATATCCGTCTTGGTAACAGGTACGTAGCCGGCGGACACTTGGGCTCCTGCTGTTACTCCGGACAGGTTCACGGTTCCCACAGGCGGGCCCGACAAGCTTGCAAGCACGGATGCTTCCGCCATCTGATTAAACAGAGGGTCCGTATACTGCGTCTTCAAGGCCTGAAACATGGGATCCAACTGTGCGGGAGACATTGGCAGAAGGGCACAGGCAGACCCGGTGCAGGTGATCTGGGCCTGCAGCGCTCCCGGCAGCGCGGTGCTCACGGCACAGGCCGCCATGAAGGCCCATGCCCTGATTCTCTGACTATTATGGATGAAAACGCGCATTATTGCCACCTAAGGATTGGACGACGCTGGTTCACTGAACAACACATTTTTTTTTTGCCGCCGGCGCCGAGGCCGGGCATTTGGGCACAAAAGTATGTTTTATGACCGCTCCGGTATATAGACAATGATGCGACGCCTGATTTTTACCGCTGTTTTTACGGTGTTTGGCTTTATTTTCTATGCCCTGCTCTAT
>JACPZR010000193.1 GCA_016195395.1 Spirochaetia bacterium | reverse complement strand
GCATCGACGTCTGTGGCCGTGATGCTCGATGTATTAAGCAGGTGTTTTCCGGACCGGATGAACGCGAAAGCTTGGCGCAAAAAGATTGAGAAAATGATCCCGAGCTTTGGAAAGGCACTCTCGAACGAACCACGACTCTTGGCCAAAATCCGTGCGTACACAAGCGACGCGCTGGCACTGCGTTAGTCGCCGTGAGCGCCGCCCGCGGCCTACCCCGCCGATTCCAGCGGTCTCAATACGCGACGATCCGCTCCATCGCTTTTTGATCCACAAACACGCCGTCCTTTTTTGCAGGGCCCAGCTTTCCGCGTTCCATGATTTCACCAAACCCGTTGGCAAAGTCCACAAGAACGCTGCCCGCTCCGTCGCGCCCGGCTTCGCGGATGAGTTCCGACAACGCAAAGGCGCCGTAGAGGGCATCGCAGATCACGAGCCGGTTTGAGTCCACCCAGAGCTCCGGCATTTCGAGCATCTCTTTGACTTTGAGCCAGAGCGCAGACTGATACGCGCGCGCCGGCTCAAGGCCGGGCACAGATGCGCCCTGTGAAAGATTTTCTGTCATGATGCTTTCCAACGCTTTGTATGATTTGGGACGACTCAGGGCTTTGAGTGTATGTTCCCCGATGATGTTGTGTGTGCCTTCCCAAGTCTCGTTGATGATAGCATCGTTATGCAGCCGCGGGAGGATTGAGAAGTCCCCCAGGATACCGTTGCCGCCGTGAATCATAATCGCTTCATGCGTCATCCACGTTGCCTGCTGTGTAGAGATGAGTTTCAAAAGAGGCGTAACGATCTGTTCTATGGGGTTACTGTCTTTGGCCCACTTGAAATTCCGGAATGCTGTGAGCGTGATGGCGCTCTGTAGGATGTGCATCTCAGCAAGGTTCCGGAGCACCACCGGGAATTGAATCAAGCGGCGGCCGTAGGCTTCGCGGACTTTCGCGTACGCAAGCGCTTCCATGTAGGCGCGGCGTCCGTGCGCGGCGGCGGACACGGAGACATGCACGCGGGATGTTTTGATGACGTATCGGATCAGGTTTGCGAGTCCGTGCGACGGCCGTCCCAGCTCTTCCGCTTCCGCGTTTTCATACGACGCTTCCGCCGTGACCTTGCCACGCGAACCGATGATGTCTTTTTTGCGCAGAAGATGGCAGCCGTTCAACGTTCCGTCGTCTTTGATGCGCGGGACCAAAAAGAGTCCGATGGTGCTGGTTCCTTCGATGCGCGCCGTTGTGACCCAGAGGTCCCCCGGATTGGAGCAGAACCATTTCTCGCCGTTCAAGATCCACTTTCCGTTTTCGCCGCGGCGGGCGACCGTCCGGTTGGCGCCCACATTACTGCCGCCCACGCGTTCCGT
>JACPZR010000192.1 GCA_016195395.1 Spirochaetia bacterium | reverse complement strand
GATAGCGCTGAAGCCCGGAGACCGCCTCTTGATGTTCACAGACTGCCTCCTGGAAAGTTTCAATCCCGCAGGCGAGCCGCTTTCGCTGGACCGCGTGAGCAATGCCATGCGGAAATCCAGCGGACGGACAGTCCAAGACGCCCTGAACAGTGTTTTGGAGTACCGGAAAGAGCACGCAAAGACGGACGTTCTCCCTGATGATTTGGCCGTGGTCTGCATCGAAGTGCCGGATACGGCGCAGAACCCGGCCGGACCACTGCATGGAGCTGCCGAGTCCAAGACGCAGCCGGCTGCGAGCTGATGGGTGTCAGTCAAGAACGCATAACGTCAGTAGACTGGTTCCGCGGCGCAGTGATCGCTCTGATGGTTCTCGTCAACAATCCCGGTTCGTGGACCCACATATTTCCGCCCCTTCGTCATGCAGCATGGCATGGCTATACCCTCGCGGATTTTGTTTTCCCTGCATTTCTGTGGACCGCAGGGTTGTCAGTTTTTTTGTCTGAAGAGCGCCGCATGCGGACCGGGAAGCCCGGAAAGGCGATTCTGCCGCGGTTTCTGATTCTCTTTGGCCTGGGTCTTTTCTTTCATCTGATTCCGTCGTTTGACGTTCTGCACCTCCGGATTCCCGGCGTCCTACAGCGTATTGCGATCTGTTCCGCTGTCGTCACTCTTGTGTCTCGTCTGCGGAGCGCAGTCTGGGAGGCGGCGGCACTCGTTGCGGTTTTGGGTGCGTATGTCTGGATCATGCTTGCGGGGCCGCACAGTCCCGGAGACCCGTGGGCGCTTTCGTCAAATGCCGCCGGCGCGATGGACGCGTTTTTGATGCCGGGACACCTGTGGAGCTACTCGAAGACATGGGATCCCGAGGGCGTGGTCTCCACACTCCCCGCGATCGCCACAACTCTGATTGGATCTTTGATGGGGCGATGGGTGGTCCTGCCATTCCGCCGCGGCGCTGTCTTTCTTTCTATCGCTGGGTTTCTTCTGGCCTGCGCGGCCTTGGCATTGGCGCCTTTCATCCCGGTGAACAAGAACCTTTGGACGCCTTCGTACGTTCTTTTGAGCGCCGCCTTTTGTGCCGCGCTCTTTGCCGTGGTCCACGCTTTTGCCTCCGGGAACAGGCTCTTGGAAAGTTTGGGACGAAACGCCCTCACACTCTATGTTCTTTCTGTGGCCGCGGCGAAAGCGCTTCAGTTGTTTTTGATTGGAGGTGTGCCGGCGAAAGCGCACATCGTGAAAGCGCTCTTTGAATGGTCGCAGCCGGAGATGGGTTCACTGGCATTTGCCGTGGCCTTCACAGCAATTACAGCCGGGGCGGGCTATCTACTGGACCGTGCAGGCTGGCGCCTCCACGTATAACGTTTCTCACCAGCTGCCGCAGTCAGAACGGCTTAAACACGGCCAGGAATACGATCAGGAACATGCAGATGGTAGGAACCTCGTTCAGGTAGCGGAAGGTTTTGTGCGAGAACGGATGTTCGCCCTTCTCCAGCATCAATCGGAACCAGTTGGCCAGGAAATGAAAACCAACCAACACGCCCACAAAGAAGACCTTAAACCAGATCCACATGACCTGCGAATAGGCTTCCCAGCGCATAGCAACCATTGTGCCCCCGCAGACAAGTGTTACGATCATGGCCGGCATCATGATGATGCGGTAGAGCTTGGATGCCATGACGTTGAGCTGCGCTTTCACGTCCGCTGATTCAGACATGGCATTGTAGACGAAAAGCCGCCAGATGTAAAACATCCCGGCAAACCAGCTGATCATGCCCACGAAATGGAACGCTTTAAGCCAGAAGAAAATCATTGTGGTAATGCCCTCATACAGCCTTCGTCCCGCTCGCTGTGATCGTCCAGAAATTTTGACGGCTTGCCGGACGGCGAACGCTCCGTGCCCGCAGCAGCGCTCAACACGGAAGAATTCTTCATTGTATACTGTGCCTGCACATCAAAGACAACGTCTGCCTTTCCGTACTTCTTCTTTCTTTCATCGCTGCACTTTGCTTCACATTTGCCGCATTCCTCTTCCGGATAACAGCCCATGCAGGCGATTTCACACTCGATGTCCTGATACGCTCCGGTGACGACGATGGCAGAACCCTGCTTCTTCCACGAAGCATTCATGATGCCCCGGTGAAAATCGTATACAATCTCGGCGCGGCCGTCCGGATAGAAAACAGTTCTGGGCGGCTGGTCAAAGCCTGAGGCGCCTACCCACCCGCCTTTGAATTCCGACGGGAAGATCTTTGCGTCCATGGAGAGGCAGCCGGCCTGCGGTCCCTGCCCGTCTTCCATCTTCTTGACAAAGGCCCCGAAGATCCAGCCCACCCGGCCGTCTCCTGTCTGGATCTTCATCCAGCGGGCTGTCTTGCCGCCGATGGTTTCGTCTTTGTTTCCTTCTGTGAGGACGGCTACGCGGTCCCCTTTTGTGAGCTGACCCAGAACCTTTCCGCTGACGGCGGGTTCTGTGCGAATCCGCACCCCTGACCCTGTGACTTCATAGTTGCCCAGGGGTTTCTGTTTCTGTTCCTTCTTACATAGCGCAAAAAAAGCAAGACAGAGGATACCAAGTACGATCAAAGGACGCTGAAGCACGGAGACAGAATCCGTCCGCCTGGCAGCTATGTCAATGAATATGTCTCTGAAGGCGTTGGACGCGGATATCGTCTCATTTCTGGAATCAAGGCACATTTTTGTACTCTCTACGGAACACCAGGGCCAGCCGTACTCCGCCCCATTATTCTACATCTTCCTGAATGCGGGAGTACCGGCGCTCGTGTTTGCCTCTTCCCCGGAGACCCGGCACATGGTTGAAGCCGCCGAAAATGCGCGGGCCGCAGGAGCCGTGTATGTCGACACGCGGAGCGTCGCTCAGATCCAAGGCGTGCAGTGTACCGGAAGAGTTGTATCCGCCGCGCTTGACAGCAACGCGGTTGAACGTTATACGACTGCGTTTCCTGAAATCATGAGCATTGGAGCGCCTCTTTGGCGGCTGGAGATCGACTTTCTGAAATACACTGACAACAGAATATCATTTGCGCACAAGAGGATCTGGCAGCGATGATACTTGTTGTGGATGGGTTCAACCTGCTCTACAAGGTGGGGCACTTGGAAGACCACATGCATGCGCGGCGTTTGGAAACGGCCATGCGCGGACTCTTGGAGTATCTGCACGAATACCGCGGAGCGTCGCGCAAGCCCCCGCAGGTTCACGTGTTCTTTGACGGCAAGAAAAAGCAGGGCGACGACACAGACGCAGAAGACGTCTCTGGAATGCACGTTTACTACAGCAAAGAACTGAGCGCGGACTTCTTGATCCAACAGTTCATCAAAACCTGTCCCAGTCCCGGAGAAGTGTGGGTGGTGAGTTCAGACAAAGCGGTGAGCGACTTTGCCAGACGCAAGAAATGTCACACGCAGACATCTGAAGAATTCGCGAAAGCCATGACGGCAGCCATACGCGCCAAGAACGACGACCCGGTTCAGAAGACCGGCGGCGCCGCCTTGTCGGCCAAGGAGCTGGCCTTTTGGGCGGACATGTTCAAGAAACGAAAGAAAGACTGAAACAAAGGGACTGAGGGTAAGGTTTTGGCAAAACGAAAAAGCATCGTCGCGGGAATCGTGATCATTGCGGGAACGGCGGGCCTTCTGGGAGACACGCACTGCATGGCCTCCTTTGGCGGAACGCCCAGGGGACCGATCACAGAAAAGATGCGCGCTTCAGCCATGTATCATGACGGCGAATTTGCGAATCAACCGTTTGTTCCTACGCTTGTGCCGGGCACATTTTGGTCCATGACGCGTCGGCAGCTCTTTGGCTCCGAGCAGAGAGTTCCCGAACTTCCCATCCAACCGGTGTTTCCTGAGCCTTCCCGTTTTTCCAATCCGCCTTCGGTCGGGCTCCGCGCGGTTTGGTTTGGCCATGCGTCTGTGATGGTAGAGATCGACGGGGTGCGTTTCTTTACGGATCCAATCCTCTCCGAGCGCGCCTCCCCATTGGATCATCTGGGCCCCGTGCGATTCTTTGCGCCGCCCATCGCACTGAAAGACCTGCCGAAGATTGACGCCGTCGTGATTTCCCACGATCACTACGACCACCTCGATATGAAGACTGTCCGATTTCTTGCGGAGACCGGCACCGTGTTTTTTGTTCCACTGGGTGTGGGGTCGCATCTGGAGGCGTGGCGCGTGCCGGCCAAGCAGATCGTCGAACTCGATTGGTGGGAGAGCGGAAACGTGCGGGGCGTTCAATTCGTCTGCACGCCCGCGGTCCATTACTCGGGACGGGGGTTGTTCAACCGGAATTCTACGCTCTGGTCTTCGTGGAGCGTCATTGGTCCCAAGCATCGTTTTTTCCACAGCGGGGATACCGGGTTCAGCGGACACTTTGCGGAGATTGGAAAGAAGCTGGGTCCCTTTGACCTGACGTCCGTGAAGATCGGCGCCTACGATGTTACTTGGGAAGGAATCCACATGAACCCCGAGGACGCCGTTGCATCGCACGCGGCTGTCCGGGGAAAGCGGATGCTTCCGGTCCATTGGGGGACTTTCAATCTTGCCATCCATGACTGGGACGAACCGATCCGTCGAGCGCAGGCCAAAGCCGCAGAAATGAAAATCGATCTCGTGACCCCCAAACCGGGAGAGATTGTGGATGCGGATGCGCCTTTTGCGTCCAGTGATTGGTGGGCGGCGCTCAGGCCGGGCCGCTGAGCAGTTTGGACTAGCATCCCAATTCTTGGATTTTCCAACTTCTTGGAATTCTAGGAACCTGGAATACAGCCAAAGGACTACCTAAAAAGGCCGAGAGTCGCCTCATTGCGGGGCTTCTTTCTCTCCCCCTGCCGGGCACGCGACTTGCATAGAGTGAGCACAGGCCTTGGGCCCAACAAAACTAGATGCAACGGGAGAAATCCCGCTGGGGGAATATAATGAAGAGAAGTATCATGGCAGTGTTCTTTGCTTTCATCACGATGCCGCTTTTTGCGGGTCAATTGACGGGAAGCTATCCAATCGTGCTTTCGCACGGACTATTCGGCTGGGGATCAGATTCAACCGGCGTAATTGATATCCTTGGCTACTGGGGTGGAATGGACTCCTATCTGCGTTCACAGGGTGTGGCAGTCTACGCTCCTACCAAGAGCCCCACAGCCTCCAACCAGACACGCGCCAGCGACCTCCAAAAGAAAGTTCTCCTTTGGATGGCAGCAAACAACTACACCAAAGTGCACTACATCGGCCACTCACAAGGCGGCCTCGATACCCGCTACGCTATCACGAACCTGGGTCTTGCTTCCAAGACATCCACGTTCAGCTCTCTCAGCGGTGTTCACGGCGGCAGCCCTGTTGCTGACGTCATTGCCGGCCTGCCAACCTCTGTTCAGGGCGCGCTTGCTCTGATCATGAATGCCTTTGTTCCGATCGTATATGGCAAAACCTCGTCTAACGTTCTGGCAGCCCTCGGCTCCTTGACCAAGACTGGTGTTGCGGCATTCAATGCAGCCACCCCGAACGCAAGCGGAGTGAAGTACTACTCCTACGGCGCTCACATTACGATTCCTGACCTCATCCAGCACCCGCTGATGGGCATCGTGCAGCCGGTCTGCTCCATTACGGGCGCAGTCACCGGTTACGGCGGATCCTGCGACGGACTGGTTCCCGTATCCTCTGCTCATTGGGGCACATGGATGGGCGAGCCTTCCTACGGCTGGTTGACCACGGGTATTGACCACCTTGAAATTTCCAACACACTCTACAGCGGCCAAACCTGGTTCGATGCACCCGGCTTCTTCCTGAAGGTTGCACTGAACGCCAAGAACCACCAATAACGTTTCAAACGACTTGTGGTTAGAGAACAGGCGGGCGTCAGCGTCCGCCTGTTTTTTTTGATCCGCTCCGTTTAGAGAATATCTTGCTCATCGACCCCGTCCAATAACGTTAGACCGTCAAACGAACCAATGAACAACCAGAACCGACTCATCCTGAACCTCACCCTCCGATTAGAACTATTCACGAGCCTCATCCCCATTCCGAGTTTTGTGTACTTTATTGCAATTACCGGCGCCTTTTCCAGGCCGGAACAACTGATGACAGTGGCAATCTGCGGCGTGATCTGCGGCGGCTACACAGTCGCCTGGGGCATAGTGGCGCGTGTGCGCCGCCTCCGCGCCATCGGACGGGATATGGAACGATTGGAGGCAGGTGCGTTATCCAGTGAGGAAAAAGTCGCCCTCAAGCTGCGCGTGCTCCACTATCCATTCCAAGAGGGCAATACAATCATTCTCCGCTGGGTGGCGGGCCATATCAGCGGCTTTGCGCTCTACACTACCATACTCCGCGAATTACCTTTGGTGGCTGTCGTTGCGGAAACGTATGCGCTGATCTTTGTCCTTCCCATCTCCTTTGTCATGTACCTGTACGTTACTGAAAGCGCCATGCGGGACCTGCTGCAAAGGCCTGCGCTGGGCGCTATCGAAGTGCCTTCCAATCGGGTCCGATTCGTGGGCTCTTTCCGGCGCATTCTCCTTTCCATTACGTCTGTGACGATTACGCCGATTGCGGTGTTTGCCTATATCTTCTATGCTTCCTCTTACGGGAAACTCAGCGTTCAAGCGCCTCTCATTCACATCCTCTTTCTTTCGGCGCAGGCCATTCTCTCGATGCTCATTGTCGCTTATGTTGTGGCGAACTCGATCAAGTTTGGTCTCTCCCAGACGAACCAGGTGCTCATAGGTCTTGGGGAGGGAAATTTCGACGTGCAGAGCACGCGGACGTCTACGGATGAGTTTGGGGAGCAGGGGCACCTCCTGGGCGTAGTTGTTTCCAAATTGAAAGACATGTATGAGCAGATCACTGCGCTCAATCAAAACCTGGAAACAAAGATCGAAGAGAGGACCAATGAACTGAAGCAGACGTTGACAGAGGTGCAGAAGCTGAAGGTCCAGCAGGACGGCGACTATTTCCTGACATCTCTCCTTGCAGAACCGCTGTTCTTCAACGCGAACAAGTCACCCGTCGTATCCACGGATTTCATCATCCGCCAGAAGAAGAGTTTCGAATTCAAAAACCGCAAGGCCGAGCTGGGCGGGGACATCTGTGTTACCGGAAACCTGAAACTCGGCACACCGGAGAACTTCCGCACTTACACGATGGCCTTGAACGGGGATGCTATGGGAAAATCCATGCAGGGAGCAGGCGGGTCTCTGGTAATGGGTGTGGTTATGAACTCTATCATGGCGCGATCAGCTGCCAACAAGAAGGTTCTTGATGTAACGCCGGAGCAGTGGGTGACTAACGTCTACCGCGAGATCGACTCTGTGTTCCGCTCTTTCGACGGGAGCATGGCCATTTCCGCGATTCTTCTATTGGTGGACGACCTCTCAGGAGAAGTCTGCTACTGGAGCGCGGAGCACCCGCACTCGGTGTTGTACCGAAATGGACGCGCGAGCTTCCTGGACGAGGATGCAGAGTTCCTTCCCAAGTTAGGATTTGATTTGGAAGCCACGTTCAAGGTGAGGAAAGTTCAACTGCAACCCGGTGATGTTCTGATCATGGCCTCTGACGGCCGGGATGACATACATTTTGGATCGCAGACGGATAACGGCACAGCAGAGCGCATCATCAACACCGACGAAACGCTCTTTCTGAAACACGTTGAGGCCGCCAAGGGGAGTCTGCCCGAAATAGAAAACCTGATCCGGAGCACAGGCGAGCTGATTGACGATCTTTCGATGCTGCGCCTGGGTTTTCACGAACACGCAGCACCGACACAGAGCGCGCTGCCTATAGATCGTTCCGTCGGCGCGGATGGTCAAAAGGCCGTACAGGATGTTTACCAGAAAGGCAAAGCGTTCTATGAAAAAGGCGAAATGGAAACGGCATTGTCTGTGCTTCACGAAGCCTACAAGACAGACCCTAACAACCAGAAGTTGAACAAGCTTTTGGCCGTTCTGAGTTTCAAGGGAAAAGACTACGACACAGCCGTGAAAGTGCTCCGGCGCTATCTTTCGTCCGAACCTGACATGCCGATCTTCTGGTATTACCTGTCGGTGGCGGAAAAGAAAATCGGCGACATCCAGAGCTCATTGCAGGGCGCCCACAAACTCTACGATGCGGACCCGGATAACGTACACAATCTTATCCACCTGGCGGATCTCTATCGAAACGTTGGTCAGCGTGACCGTGCCTGGGAATTCATAAGAAAAGCGGAAGCAATTGCGCCGGGCAATCGGAATGTCCAGAAGCTGAAAGACCTGATGGAGTAGTTGCGGGCCATTCGCGCGGGATTTCTTCAAATACAGGTGGCCTGTGCCCTGGATTTAGACGTCTTTTTGTATGTGGACTATCCCAGAGGATACGCGCACGGTGACATGAGGCCTCTTTATGAAGTTACTTTCTAGCATTTCCGGGATCGTGGGCATGGCCGCCCTTGCAGCTCTTTTCGTGATATATCCACCGCAATCTGTCGCGCAGGAGAAACCGCAGGACAAGCCGGCGGAAAAGCAGAACCCATCGTCGGGCGTGGCAAAGAAAGCGCCTACGGACCCGCTCCGTACGTGCGCCAAACTGCCGGCGGGCCCGGACCCTCGCTTCAAGAATGATCCCGCGAACGACGCAGATCCAGTGGTCCTCATCTCGGATGAATTTGCCAGCAACGTTGAGAACCCGCAGGAGAAGTATTACCGTGAAGAGATGCTTCGGCTCCTCAAGATGGAGATTCGAAACGTGAATCGCACCGTGAGAAGCGTGGAGGCCAAGCACAAAGAATTGATCCGACTGTATCCGCAGTTTCAGGTCTACCAGGAAATCATGTTGGAGGACGTGCCGGGAGCGTGGAGAGGAAGCGAATATGTGAGCGTCCGCCAGACTCTGAGTCTTGGATATAACGCTGCCAACCAGCTTGAGTGCATTGTTCTCGATGCTGTAACCCGCCCTGTCTATAATACAGACCTATGGACGCGGAAACTGCTTCGCGTGCGGGACTATTCTGTCCAGACCATGGAAATGGAAACGCTGCGGCACAACTATCGCCTATATGATACTCTTGACCGCACGTCCCCCGAAGTGCAAGTGCACGCCTTCCGCGTCCTGGACCTGAGCCTTAGGGCGGCGGTCTCTCACATGGACATGATGATTGCCGCTTACCAGGACAACAAAGATAAACGGAATCTTTACCAGATTCAGTCCGACTGACCTACCAGATAAAGTCGCCGGCCTCTCCTCTGCGATCCTTAGAGTCGAGCACATGAAAGCGACGCACCCTGCCTAACGTTACAGGGTTCACGGCCGAGAGTGGAATGTGAATAATGCGCTGCCCGATTCTGCCGGCCAGAGCCACGAGCCGCGCAGAAGGCCTGTTCTTGGCCAGGTGCACTACGGCGTTCTTGCTGTTGTATTCTATTGCGGCGGCGAGCAGTCGGTCCGCCGGACGTTCAAAGGCGGCGTAGTGATCGTCGGACCAGATGTCGTGGAGGCGGCCCGGCGGGTATGTCATCATCAGACCGCCATACCGGCAGCGACAGATTCCCGGTCCCACCACTTCCAATCCGGGCGATGTGGCGTAGAAGGCCATGTCGGACTCCTGATTGTGCTCCCCCCACCAGACCACTTTCCAGTCAAAGTCGGCTTCTTCCTCATCGAAAATGATAACTACAGATCCCGCTTCGATTCCGCGTGGTCCCCGGGGTATTTTTCTCGTTTGAAGCGGCGGATGATCTTGGGCGGCGGCACACGCTTCTTCAGCCGCATCTTCAATCGGAACCGGATCAGGCGGCTGTCGCGGAAGATGTCGTCCAACGTCAGTTTGAGCTCGGGAAAGGGCGACCCTTGGTTCTTAGGCAGATAATTCAGGACGTCATACATGATTCGGGCAAAATTGTCGTTGAAGAAGGCCCGGGCGCTCATCACAAGTCGGAACAGGTCCGGAAGGAGTTTCTTTTCGATCAAGCTCCAGTTGCGCGCAAATTGAAAATAGAGTTTTTCTCTCTGCGGCGGAACGAGTTCACCGCTTTCTCTTTCGTAGCGGTTTACGGCCTCGCGATACGCGCTTCTCTGAAGCACAACCCGGTTAAACGAATTGAGAAGGCCGTTCTGCTTTCTGGCCATGATCCAGGCTGTGTTGTAGTACCCCGGCTGGCTCAGAACTTCCGGCGATTCACGCGAGAGCACCGATACGTCCCAGTTGCCCGAGAGTTTCTGTTCGCTTTGTTTCAGGAGGGCTTCCATAGGCTCTTCATCGAGTGGGTCCGCGTTCGGCGCTTCAGACCCTGCAAGAAGCGCGGCTTCCGGCGCGGCGGCAAACTCGCTTTGAAACGCTTCATCTGTGAGTTTGAGGAGGCGCTCCAATCCAGCGGCATGACGAATCCCGCACACCACCAACAATCCACCGGTGTCAGGCGACGCTAATAGTGACAACCGCCGGATACGACTGGCCATGTAGAGCTCGCGGATCCGGTCCAGCTCATCCAAAAGCGCCGTACTGATCGACGATTCATCGCCCGGCTTTGCATAACGTTTATACAGTTCATAGATCTGTGGAATTGTGAGGAATTGCAGAGCGTATGTGTCGGGGAAGGAGTCCGGGATCCACGCCGCGGCGGTCGACGGAGGCAGGTCCACGGCATAGAACGGAATGTTCCCTTCAAAAGCCGAGCGCGCTGCCTCCACCAGAGGTTCCAACGGTTCAAAAATCAGGTGTACAGGATTTTCACCGGTTGTGCTGATCACCGGAATCTGATCCAGAAATGGCATGACCCGGTGAATCGAGTGGTCGGCGTCTTCAGGAAGTTCCAAAGCCACCAACGCGGGCGGCTCCGTCAGGAAAAGCTTTCTAATCCTGACAGAAAACTCAACGGAGCCGTGGATGATAGGGACGATCCGGACCCCTGGTGTTAATTGTACTGAAAGCGGCGAGTTCACGTTCCCAAATATCGCAGCGCTTCGTCACCCAGCACACCCATTACGGAGTCGTGCATGAGCTCACGGGCGCGGCCTTCATCCAAAGAGTCTTCAACCGTCTTTATGTATTTGCGGGATACGCCAAGTTTGAGCACCAGACGCGTGATGTTTATCCCGTCGCGAACAGAAAAGGGTTCGTCCGCTTGATGCGCTTTCTGTAAAAAGCTCACCACGTAGTTGACCACTTCCTGCGATGCAAAGGGGATGTTGGCGCGCAGGATTTCGGCTTCCTCATCGGCATCAGCAAAGTCGATGTAAATCTGAGGCTGCAGGCGGGATTGAATGTACTCGGGTACCTCGAATGTTGAGGCGTCTTCATTCATGGTTGTGCAGAAACGGAAATCAGGGTGAGCTTGAACTTTGACGCCGGCCACAATGGATTCCACATAACGTCGATGGTCCAAGAGCGGGGCAAGCGACGCCCAGGACTTTTCACCCATCCGGTTTCCTTCGTCAAGAATTGCCACGCCGCCCGCAACCATGGCGCTGACAATGGACGATGCGACGTACTTGATTTTTCCATTTTCCGCAATCACCGGTGTGATCAGCAGATCTTCGGGACGCGTATCCATTGTGGCTTGGAAGATGTACGTGGGGCGCTCCAGCTGTTTGGCGGCAGCACAGGCGAGCGTTGTCTTGCCTACACCTGGTCGGCCTACAAGGCGCGGATTGAGGGGAATGTCATCCGGATGGACGTTGATCCAGCAGGCCAGCAGCTGGTGCAGGACTTCCATATTTCCCACCCATTCCGATGACGTGGTGTCCGGGCTGCCCAGATG
>JACPZR010000191.1 GCA_016195395.1 Spirochaetia bacterium | reverse complement strand
GATAGTAGTAGAGACCCAGAACGACGGCTGCCGCAAGCCCTACCATAGCGGACCGACCGTTGTTCAAGATCAGGATGACGCCGCAGGCAAATACTATACCAATATTATAAATAACACTAATTACATCACGGCGCGCTTCCGGTGCAAGCGGACTCTTTTCAAAAAATGCGGCCTGTCTCATGGTTCTGAAGAGAAAGAGCGGCAGGAGCATACACAGGTGCGCGGCGTATGTCAGGTGTGTATTCATGAAACCAATGGGCAGGTACAGGTGAACGTTGAAGTGACCCACCGAAACAGTGGCCATGTAGTGCTGGAAGCGGGCATCCGCGCCGGCTTCCCATCCGTGCATCATGTGATACGGAATCTTTCCCAGCCGATAGATGCTGAAGATGGAAACGATGCCGGCTCCGATTGTGACCGCCGCTGCAATCTTGATCCATCGCAGAACGTCCTGCTTCTGCTTTTCTCCCGATGCGTATGCGTAGACCCAGAAGGCCGCAAGAATCAAATCGGTATGGCGCATCTCTTCGCTCATGCCGCGGCGAATGACTTTCAGAAAGGAGTCAGACAACGCCGCGTTGACAAACAGAGACAGAAGGAAGACCAGATAGATCAGGACGGCCATCAAGAGCACAGGGACGCGGGGAAACGGCATGAACGGATCCGGCTGTGAACGAACCGCCCCGTTCTCCGGCGCGCTGCGGTGCAGATAGGCCACACCCACCCGCAGAAAGACCCAGGAGACAACGGCGGTCAAGAGTCCAAACTGAGAAAGACTGACGCTGAGAGGGAACGCAATCACGGCAAGGGCGCCGCCAAATCGCGAAATCTGGTACAACCTTTTCACAAAACTTTGCATGACAAGCCCGGCCTTCCGCGGATGATGCCATCGATGCGGAAGGCGGCTTCTCTGTCGAGCAGGGAAAGAACATGGATCGCGGCGCTTGCGGCTGTTGTTCTTTTTCTGATTCACGTTGGCCTGGCGCGCGGCGCCTGGGAACGCACCAAGAATATGACCCGCATCCGGGACCGCGTGGCATTCAGCGGCACATCGCTCATAGATCCGGAAGTTCAGCCGGCCCTTGCCTTTGACAAAAAACCTGGAACCGCTTGGATAGAAGGGGCGCCATCTACCTTGCGCATCAGCCAAGCCACGGTGGAATCCCTTCCGGATCCGGGGACGCTCTTTCTCCAGACAGAAGTAGCCCTCTCGCATTTCCCAGGGGACCCTCCTCGTCCCAATCCTCTCAAGCGCCTGTGGATCTGGCCGGGGCTGCAGAAAGACTTGAATTCCTTTTATGCCTACGCTAGGCCGGCGCGGATCCGCGTACGCTTCTTCCAGCAGGAACTTGTAGACATCGACCGTGAATTCAGACTGCCCAATCTTCCAGAACCAATGGGAGAAACGACAGTTGTCCTCGAGGACAAACCAGGACCGCAGATCATTGACCTAACGTTTCTCCCCAAACCTGCGGCAGTGAATACGCCGTTTCCGCAGGGCATTCACCAGATCTGGCTGCGCATAGAGATCGAAACGCTCTACCCGGGACTCAAACACACGAGCAGCGCTGCGATTTCCGAAATCTACGTGGAACAGGAAATCCCCGTTGAGGCTCAGGTGGGGCAGAACTAAGCGGGTTCAAACGACGAGAGTGTGCTCTCCACGATTGCAGCCACAGCATCGATGTCCTTCTCTGTGACGGCCCCGGCAGGCAGAAGAAAACGCAAACGCACCGGATCGCGCCCCGATGTAAACGAGATGACGCCGTTTTCAAAGAGCTGTTTCGTAAAACGCTTTGATGTCTCCTCGCTCCCGTCGAGAACTCGAAATGCGATCATGGCGCCTATGCCGTAAGGGCCGCCCAGCTTTCCGTTGGACCGCACAGCGATGCCGTCGAGCGCATGAACCATGTAATTATGAAGATGTTCGATCCGGCCGCCGGTTCCGTAGTAGTCGCCGTGGAGCAGCTCTTTAAGAATCGCGGTCCCGCAGCTGATGGCGGATGTGCTGGCGGTGAAGGTCTGACTCAAAAGGCCGGGGCCCGGCTTAAACGCTCCACGGAAGAGCGTAGCGCAAACCTGTGTGAGCTTGCCCACTGTCACAATATCCACGAAACGGTCCAACCCAAAATGCTGAAACACAAACGGATGCGTTGTGCGGCCGAACGTCTGGATCTCGTCAACGATGATCGGAATCTTCTTCTGTGAAAGCGCCTGCATAAGCGTGGTGAAAAACTGGGGGGATCCCGGATAGAACCCGCCCTCCCCCTGCACCAGTTCGCAGATCATCGCTGCGTGTCTGCCCGGATAACGTTCAATGTGACGTTCGAGCGCTTTGAGAGCGCGGTGCGTGCTGCCTTCCGGATCCCGGTAGTCGAAAAACGGCACATAGTCCACCGAGAGAGTGGGTGGAAGCCCCTTGCGGTAGGCGGGTTTGTCCGTGACATGCGACAGGGCCAGAGTCCTTCCCGCAAAACACGATTCAAAAGCCAGCACGCGGTCGGCGGGGGCCTTGGCCTGAAACGCAATCTTGAGCGCATTCTCGTTGGCCATGGCGCCGCTTGTGGTCAAAAAACAATGGTCCATCTCCGCGCTTCCCCTGTTGGCCGCTGAAAGGAGGAGGTGCATGAACTCATGCGTTTCCACGTTCTGCTGGAGGTTCCCCTGCATGACGGTGCTCCGGAGCGCCCCGTCAAGAGCTGCGCGAACAACAGCCGGATGCCCGTGTCCCAGAAAATGCACGCCGATGCCCGCGATGAAATCGTACTTCACACTGCCGTCAATGAGCTCCACAAACGGCCCGCGGCCAAAGCCGGACCCCAGATAGGGGTAGAACAAGTCGGTTCCGCGCATGCCGGAAAGCGACTGCATGGTATCCCGTGACGCCTTCAGTCGTTCCGGGTCCGGAGGGCGGATGCCGTCGATCCCCTTCTGATGCGATGCAAAGGCGCCGAGAATCTGCTCGCGTGCCTCGCGAAACCCTGGGTCGGCTTCAAACTGTTCACTGTGTAGGCTCACGAGCTGTCGTTTCTCCGGGACGCTTTGGGCAGGCAAGCGAATCGGTGCGCGAGAACCCAGTGCGCGCGTGCCGGTTCTCTTGCATGGGCTGGGATTGTCGGATGCCTCGAAACATCGCCAAATCCGGTTAAGATTAAGTTAAAAAGAGCAAAAAGGTAGCCCATACCACATGTTCTGGGTATTTACAAGCTCACCCATTCGAGCTAGAATAGTGCTACTTTGAAACAGGTTATTTGCCTAGTTGACCGCGATCTGGACTTCTTGAAGAGGGCGGAAACGCACTTTTCAGGGGATGTCGATATCGATTTGAAGACGTTCTCGTCCCCTGACCTGTTTTGGAAGGAATTTCCTACCCTTCACACTCGCATGGCCTTCATCAATTCGGAGCTGGACGGGGGCACACCGGACAGTGTCTGGGCCATGCTCGGAAGCCGGGCTCCGGATGTGCACAGGGTTATGCTGACGGATGCTCATGGCGAAGAGCTGATCGCACAAGCCATTCGATCCGGTGGTTCAGGCTGCCTTCCCAAGAAAGGACCGGAACTGATCCGATCTGCCATCCAGCTTGTCCTCCATGGGGGAACTGTGGTAGCCCCTTCTGTGGCGGTAAAAGTGGCCCAGGATTTCAAAGGGAACAGTGAAGAGGCCGCTAAAGACAGACTCACGCCCCGCGAAAAAGAGCTTCTGGCCCTTATGGTCCAGGGAATGACCATGCAGAAAGCCGGCAACAGCATGGGAATCAGCATCAATACCGTGCGTTCGCACATCAAGAGCGTTTACCGCAAGCTGGAAGTGCATGACAAGTCCGCGCTGTTCCGACGCGCGCGGGCCATGGGCCTCCTCTGAAACCGTCAAATATTCATTGAAAGAAAGTGTCGGTCCCGCCGGATAAGCCGGCAATGCAAGATGCCGAACTGACTGGTCACGCCCCGGACAACCGCGATGTGTGGACACGATTCAAAGATGGCGCGGGAAATACGGTCGGAGCGGCATGGGTGGTCATCCGCGTCTCGTTCGACCGTTTTCTATACGACAACTGCCTGATCCGCGCCAATGCGATCGCCTATTCCGTTATCATCTCCGTTATACCGCTTCTGACCGTCCTCGTAAAATACGCGGAGGTGGACCAGGACACCATCCGCTCCAACCTGGCGCGGTTCATGTCCGCGTACGGAGTGACGGACTCCACGGAAGTGCTCCGCATTCTCGACGAAATTCTCTCGCGCGCGAATGCCATTGCAGGTGTGGGCACGGCCTTCATGATCATCTCCGCGGCCAACGTTCTCCGCAACATGGAGGACGCTTTCAACCACATCTACCGCGCCAAAGAAGAACGTCCGTTTGTGTACAGGTTTTCGCTCTATATTTCTTCTCTTGTAATTCTCCCCGGCGTGCTTCTCCTCTTTGGAGGCGGTCTGCGTTATGTGATGAACAGCCTTCGGCCGCCGGAGCTCCGCCATGCCGCACGTTATGGGGAAGAACTCTGGGTGACCAGCGGACGCGGCGGGTTGATCCACTTTGACGGCGAAAAGCGGGAGATGATCAATCTGGCCAAGAAGGTGGACCCGGATGCGCCCTTTCGCGAAATCTATTTCGACCTGAAGACGGGGAAAAGCGGCCGCTACTACGAAATATCCGGGGAAGCCATGCCCAAGCTGAAGCTGGAACGGTCGCACTTCATGGCCTTGAAGAAAGTGGCGGTGGGCAAAGCCGGAATATTTGCGATCACGGACAACGGCGTACTCTTCACGTCCACGGACAGCGGCCTGACATGGTCGCACAATCTCTTTGGCTACAAGATCGACACAGCCATCCGCGCGCCGTCTCTGGAAGACATGATTCTCATGGACGACGGGCGGCTCATCATTCTCGCAACACAGGGTTCTTCGTCATCGCTCATCTACAGAGACTCAGAAAGCGCCTTCCACCTGCGCAAGCTCGACGGGATCTACCATCATATCTTCCAACTGAAAGCGCAGCCAAAGATGCATGAACTCTTTCCGGCGGGCCTCTATCTCACAGGAATTGGACGTTACCTGGTGTCGCCGGACGGGGAGACATGGACCGGACCTTATGAAGAAAAATTCGGGAATCGCAGCGTGGAACTGCGTGGAGTGGCCATGGACAAACGGGGCCGCGTCTTTTTTGCCGGCGCCGACGGGGCTCTCTGGGTCCACGCCAACCACGAACCAAAGTATCTGGACCTGGCAGCCGGCAAAGACGACCGGATCAACGGCATGCATATCTTCCCGGATGGAAGCGGATTTGTGTACGGCGACAACGGATTCTTCCGCTACACAGAGAATGGAATCGACTGGCATCCTTCATCGGCAGGCGCCATCCGTCAGGCGGCGCTTTTAGGACACGTGGTGGAGAAAGACGGCTCCGTGGTGTTCGTGGGGAGAAATGAAACGTTGATCAAGGCCAAATTTGAGTCGCTTTCGGAGGCGCGCGATGCCTTTGGCCGCCGGCTTGCTGTGATGAAGATCGAGTCATATGAACGTTATCCGGCCCTTCTCTCCACGGCGCTGCGTTTGATGTTTTTCCTGATTGGATTTACGCTCACCTTTGCATTGTTCCTTGCCGCATACCGCTACCTGCCGAACGCCTTTGTGGAATGGAAATCCGCGATCACGGGAGCTGTGATCACCGCGACCGCTCTCATGGCATTTCTTCTGGGTTTCCAAGCATGGGTGACCGATTTCTCAAGCACCGCCTATATCTACGGCGTGTGGGCAGCCGTCCCCGTAGGGATGCTTGTGATCCTTGTATCTGTGCAGATCATATTGTTCGGCCTCGAGATGGCATTTGTGATCCAGCACCCGCACGTGAGACCTGAATCCAAGGGGATCTCGCGGCGTGAGACAGGATCGCTCTTCTGGAACACCGCGGCGCTTCTGACGTTGATCTACAGACAGTGGGAAAACAAACGTCAGCCCCTCCGCAAAGAAACGGCTCTCGACTACCTGGTTGACATGCCGCTGCTTGAGGCCGCTCTCGACGTGCTGGTCCGCATGCAGCTCGTGAATCGGAACAGACTGACGGACGAGTACTTTCCGGTGCATCCGGCGCGCGAAGTGAAACTGCGGGATCTCCAGTCGCTTCTATTAAAGAATGCCGCAAACATCCCGGACGTATTCCCAGACCGACTCCGTTCGCGGATCGCGGGGCTGCAGAAAAAACTGACTGCGGTGACCTTGGACGGGGTGGGCAACATGTCCGTGGCGGATCTCGTGAAACTCATGGACCCGGAAGATTCCATGTGATTTTCTCATGTCTTTTTGGCCCTGCCATTCGATGCTTTGTTCTTGTCGGCCCCCGCGCCGGTCCGATTTTTGGCTATGGGTGAAATCAAACTAAAAGCATTCCAAGAGCTGGCGCCTTCCGCCGCGTACAGCAACGCCAACGTCAAGAAGCCGGATTACGGGCGTTTCCTCGATGATTACGTCGAAGGCGACGTGTATGTCCATCCGCGCGCACTCACTGTGGACCGCGCCTTTGCCCTTGAATACGCCACCACATTTCATGACGCCTGCCCGCTCTTCTTGTCCGCGCCATACGCACAGGCGCACGGATTCCGCGACCTCGTTGTCTCTCCGCTCCAAGTCTTCAATTTTGTCCTGTCCCTTGGGGTTCAAAACGACTCGGAAAAAGCCATCGCAAACCTGGGTTATTACAACGTAACGTTCGTCCGCCCCGTCTATCCCGGGGACACGATCACAGCCAAGACGAAAGTTGTTGGAAAGAAGGACATTGGCGGAGGCAGAGGCATTGGCTCCGTGCAGACAATGGGCTTCAACCAAAACGGCGAAGTAGTCCTCCAGTATGAGCGCAAGATCATGCTCTCCCCCAAGAAAGAAGCGGGAGAACCAAAGCGCGGCAATCCAGCAGCAGCGTTCACGTGGACAGAAAATCCTCCGCTGGTTCTGCCCGACTTCAAGAAACCCTCTGCCGACTTTGCGGCGATGACAGCCTCCAACACGTACTTTGAAGACTTTGAGCCGGGTCAGATCATCGTCCACCGCAACATGCGCACCATCACAGATGAGCACGTGCCCTGGACCTACCGCGTCGGCAACACACACCCCCTGCACTATGACCGCCTCTATTCAACGGGACAGTCCGGACCCATGAGCGGTGAACCGATTGTATACGGAGGTCTTGTGTTTGGATGGCTGGCCGGCATGGCAAGCCGCGACACAACAGAGAACATGCTCTGGGACTTCGGCTACACGGAAGGCTACCACACACAGCCGGCTATCTCCGGCGACACAGTGGGCGCGATCTCGCGCATTCTCTCCAAAGAAGACGGCCCGGTTCCCGGAACAGGCGTTATCCAGACGCAGCTGATCGGCGTGAAGAATATCAAGACTCCGGAAGTCTTTGACAAATACGGCGAAGACCTTTTCATCAAAGAGAACAATAAGAAAGCGCTGAACAAAGAGAAGATTCCGGAAAAGATCTTCGAGATCGAGCGCCGGATTCTGATCAAGAAGCGCTGATGCGCATTGTCCGCAGCCCTGATGCTCTGAACGGGACGTACGACATCGTCGTCCTGGGAGGGGGCATCACGGGCACGGCCATCGCCAGAGAAGCGGCTGTGCGCGGGCTTTCGGTCTGCTTGGTCGAAAAGAACGACTTCGGCTGGTCCACGAGCGCGGCCACTTCAAAGCTCCTGCACGGCGGGCTTCGATATCTGGAACACTACGAATTCAGTCTGGTCCGCGAGTCGCTCAGAGAGAGACGAATCCTTGGATGCGCCGCGCCCCACCTGATCCAGCCCCTGCCTTTTATTCTGCCCATCTACAAGACAAGCCGTCCGGGACGTTATACCTATCAGGCGGGCCTGATTCTCTATGATCTCTTGTCGTTTGAAAGAAACTGGCCCATGCCGCCGGAGAAGCGGATCCCCGCGCACCGTTGGTTGAGCAAAGCGCAGGTCATAGCCCAGGAACCGCTGGTTGACCCTGTGGACTTGAAAGGGGGCTTTCAATATTACGATTACCAAAGCCTCTGGCCGGAGCGACTCACACTTGCCTTCATCAAGACAGCCGTAGAGGCCGGTGCGGTGGTGGTAAACCACGCAGCCGTAGAGGACCTGGAGACAACGCGGGAACCATCAGGGAGGAGGCGGGTAACGTCCGTGAAAGTCCGTGATCTTCTCAATAAGAAGCTGCACCATCTGCGCGGCCGCATGTTCATCAATGCGTCCGGTCCTTGGACAGACATCGTCCTGGGACTCGTTGAGAAAAATCCCGTAGCACAGCTGTCCCGCTCCAAAGGCGTCCACCTTCTCACGGACAGCATTCTTGGCACGGGAAATGGAGTGATCTTCAGGACGCGCGCCGGCGGTCACTTCTTCATACTTCCATGGATGGGCTCTTCGTTGATCGGTCCCACGGACGCCGCTTACCAAGGCCATCCCGATCACCTGGCGCCGGAGCCATCGGATGTGCAGGAACTCATTGACGACGTGAACGCAGCGATCCCGGGAGAACCGCTCAAACCTTCCATGATCAAGCACGTCGTCATAGGACTGCGTCCGCTCATCGCTTCGAAAGAGAGCACGT
>JACPZR010000190.1 GCA_016195395.1 Spirochaetia bacterium | reverse complement strand
GGGCGGGCAAAAGGGCGCCCGCCGCGAATTTGGCGCGCTTCATTTCGTCACGGCATCGACTCCCCATTATTGGGGAAGATAACGTTCATGGGGTCCAATGTGGTCTGCCGCAGGTCATCGTAGGTGTGCTGGTTGTCTGCAACATGGCTGAAGAGAGTCTGCACGCCGGGGTAACCGCCATTCAAGGATGGGTCGGGGTAGCCGGAAGGGACCGATGCCGCGAGGAGGGTATCCTGAATGAATCCGCCGCCGTTGAATATTCCGTATTTCAGGTAGTTCGCGACACCGCAGACCGTGCCGAGCCCAGTTGCCGCTGTGGCCAAGCTGACATTGGAGAATCCAGAAAGCGCGGCCGTCTCAAAGTTGCCGTCCGTTCTCTGCCCGTAAGCAACCGCGTAGTAGAAGGGTCCTGAACCACAGGATCCGGCGCTGAAGTTCGCGACCGTACGCGCGGCAATACGCACACAGAGGCCGTTGGACATCCCTCCGCCTTTCAATCCGATCGTCATTTCTTCAAGAACAACACGCCCACGATCCGAAGCTGTGGCGGCGCGGCTGTCCGGTGAGATCCAGAAGTCATTGCTCCATGAATACGTCTGGTGGCGCTTCCCGCCGGCCATAGCAATAAAGCTTTCAACGATCAAGCTCTCATTGTTCGATGTGGCCCCGTTGCTGATGACGGCCAGTCGGTATGCCAAGAGAACGCCGCCGGATGTATCGCCCACATCATCAAACAGAAGTTCCAGCGCCTCTTTCCCGTCCGACGCACGCCACATCTTGAAGCGATTCTTGTATGTGTGAGTGGTGGCATCTGCCACAGCCGCTTTGTTATTGCATGGGACGCCGCACGTTACCCCGCCAGATTCCACTTTCATGCGGTATGACACGCCGTTGATTGTGGTCGTCGTGGTCACAACATTTCCGTTCCGCAAAAGTCCGGAGTTTTTCAGGGCCATGATGATCTGGTCTGCCATCATGGAATTGTTATTGGCCCACGCAGCAGACTGGCGCACGGCTCCCCACTGATCCGCGGTGGCACCCTTGGTCCCCGCCGGGCCGTCCACGGTAACGCGCCATCCTTGGTAACCGGTAACAAGATGCGGCGTGCCTGTGCTGATACTCTGGAGTGCGGCCTCGAGATACCGGGGATCCGGGAGGTTTACGGACACTGCGCCGGAGTTTTCAAACCGGGTCAAAGTCAGGGATGCGCCGAACATAACGCCGATGACGAGCGCAATGAAAGCCAGTCGCTTTGGGAAAGTTGTCGTTTTCATTGGCGGAACCCCGGCGGAATGCAGATCACCATGCCCGATTGATTTTGGCACGTATTCTGGTTCAGAAGGGCCAGGCCCAGCAAGAGAAGCAGATTGTTGTTCTTGTCGTCCTTTCCCAAAATCTTGTTCAATTGGCTGCAGGAACCCACTACAAACAGGCACGCAAACACAGCGGCGATGACCCATCGCTTCATACCCAACTCCCATTGCGCAAAGTACGCGGTCCCAGGGAGCCCGCGCGCATCATTGCGGCAATCCAAAAAGACATCGAATCTCAATAACGACAATCCTACACGCCGACTTTCGCCAAAAAAATCTGGCTGACGGGATCGAGGCCCGCCACATCCCTGCTTCTGTTCGGGAAGGACCCGATCGGAAGCGCACATGGCGGATAAAGTCAGAGATTTTCAGTCGAAGTTCATGAAGAACTTAGAAGGCGGGTCCGGCGAGCAGATCGCCGCGGCCATTGCTTATGTCCCATTGTTTGGGTGGGTCTATCCCTACCGGATGAAAAAGGACGACGAACTCTGCCAGTTTCACGGCCGACAGGGAATGCGCCTGAATGCCCTTGTATTTGGGATCTATTTTGTCATCTGGCTGATCGAGAATTTTCCCCTGACTGGTTGGCTTTTTGGCAAAGGCGCTTGGTTTCATCCCATCAGCACAGGTATCTGGACCATCATCGCATCAGCGTATCTCATTGCCTCGATCGCGGGCGCGTGGAAGGCTTTCTCCGGTGAAATGTGGGAAATTCCGCTGCTTGATGACGTTATCCAGAAACTGGAAGGGCTCATCAAAGAGCAGGTAGACAAAGTCAAGAAGGACTAGGATCTAATACTTCTTCCACCCGGCTCATCACGCCGTCCTCAACCAATACAACCACTGAGCGCGGCCGCGTCTTGTAAGCGGCCTTATCATGCAGCGTAGCGGACACATCTTCCACAAAATCTTCCGGCGACGGAAGGGACGTATCAATCAATCGGTGCCAGCGTCGTCCTTCAGCAAAGCCCGGCAGCTCAAAGTCTAAATCTTCATAATACGAATTCAAGATAACGTGCAGACCATGCTTCTTTGAGGGATGACGAAGTGTAAACGCCAGCGTATGCGAGATGTCCCGCCAGTCCGGCTCGCCCGACTTAACACCGCTCCAGCGGAGCGCAGGTTTTCCGCCGTCGGGCCGGATCAGCCAGGGAGTCTCCAACAGAAAGAACGGATTTACGCGCCGCATCTGGATCAATTTGCGCGCAAACCGGAGGAGTCCCGCGTTGGCTTCCGGGTCCCGCCAGTCGAACCAGGAGATGGGATTGTCCTGGCAGTAGGCGTTGTTGTTGCCGCGCTGCGTCCGTCCGGCCTCGTCTCCCATCAGCATCATCTGTGTGCCCTGGGACAAAAATAACGCTGCAAGCATGTTCTTGGACTGTCGTTCGCGCAGACTGATCACACCCGCCTGATCTGTGGAACCTTCCACGCCGCAGTTCCAGCTGAAGTTCTCATTCATGCCGTCGCGGTTCTGCCATCCATTCTCTTCGTTGTGCTTGCCGTTGTAACTGACAAGATCCCGGAGAGTAAAGCCGTCGTGACAGGTGATGAAGTTGATGCTGCGATGTACCTCGCGCTCCTTTTCCGGATACACGTCTGTGCTCCCGCTGACGCGCGCGGCCATGGCGGGTACGCTTCCCAAGTCGCCCCGAAAAAAGCGCCTTACATCGTCTCTGAAGCGACCATTCCACTCCGCCCACCGGTGACCCACAAAAGAACCCAGCTGGTACAAACCGGCGGCATCCCACGCTTCAGCAATAATCCGGGTCCCCGCAAGGATGGGGTCTGATTCAATTTCCCACAAGATCGGCGGGCTCTTGAGCGGATTGCCCCACTCATCGCGGGCGAGCACGCTCGCCAGATCGAACCGGAAAGCGTCCACATGCATCACGGAAACCCAGTATCGCAGACAGTCCACAATCATCCGCCGCACAATCGACTGGTTTCCGTTTACAGTATTCCCGCACCCTGAGAAGTCCGCATAACGTCCCCTGTCGTCGGGATGCGGAATATAGTAGGCGCGGTTTTCAAAACCCCGGAACGAAAACGTGGGACCGGTGTGGTCGCCCTCGGCGG
>JACPZR010000245.1 GCA_016195395.1 Spirochaetia bacterium | reverse complement strand
TTGCAAACAATCGGAACTATACGGCCAACGGGGAACGCAAAGAGGAAGTCAGCTTCTTCAATTGCATCGCCTGGGGAAGACAGGCCGAGATCATCAATCAGTACTGCCGCAAGGGAAAGCAGGTCGCCATTGAAGGCAGACTGAAGCAGAACAGCTGGCAGGATAAAGACGGAAAGAAACAGTCAAGCGTAGACATTGTCATTGAGCAGCTGCAGATGCTCGGCGCTCCGCAGGGTCAGGGCGGCGGGGATCAGGATTCGTACGGGAGCAGCGCTCCGCAGGGACAGGGACCGGAGAGTTATCCGGAACCGGATTACTCGCACGCTGCACACGTGGACGACGGGGACATCCCGTTCTAGCGCCGCTTAAGCGCAGTTACCGCAATTATTATTGAAGAGTATCGTAGGAGCTGAACATGAAAGTCATTCTGCAAAAAAACGTGCCGAACCTGGGCGACGCCGGAGACGTGAAGGAAGTCGCTGATGGCTATGCAAGAAACTACCTCCTTCCCCGGAAGCTGGTGATTCTCGCGAAAGCCGGCTCCACCAAGGCCAATGAGCACCACAGACGCGTGATCGCTCTCAAACAGGATAAGCGCGTTAAGGAAATGACGGAGCTCGCAGGCAAGCTGAAGGACGCTGCTTCTCTTCAGATCGCCGTCCGCGTAGGAGCCAAGAACAAGCTCTACGGCTCTGTGACCGCAATGGACCTGTCTAACGCGCTGAAAGAAAAGGGATTCGCCATCGAAAAGCGCAAAATTGAAATTCCTGATCCCATCCGCACCCTCGGCAACCACAAGGCCCGCGTTCGTCTGGCTGAGAAAGTCATTGTGAACCTCGCCGTCTCCGTGATTTCCGATGGAACTCACGTGGAAGAAGAGCCCATCCCTGAACCGGTCGCAGCAGTGGAAGAGGCGCCGAAAGAAGCGGCTGCTGAAGAAAAAGCAGCGGAATAACGTCAACCCGGCGGTGTAGAGCAGATGGCCGGGCTACCCCATGACCTTGAAGCCGAAAGGCAGGTACTGGGGTCGTTGTTGCTCCGGCCGGAGCTCGTCATTCCCGTTTCAGCCATCGTCTCCGATACAGACTTCTACGTAGAAGCACACAAGCTCATCTATCATGCCATCGTGACTCTGCACGATGAAGCCGCTGACATTGACCCTGTGCGCGTTGTGCAGCGTCTGGACGACAAGGGCATGACCACGCGCGCCGGCGGCGCCCCTTACATCGTCAAGCTTGCACAGGATATCTACGCCCCGGGTAACGCTCCCGCGCATGCGCGTCGTATTAAGGGTCTCGCTCTCCGTCGGGACCTCATTGAGATAACGTCCAGCATCCAAAAAGACGCCCAGGCAGGGCAGGACGACGAGAACGCCTTCCTCAAGCGGGTGGAAGACTCCATCCTCAATATTACCAACCGCAGTTTTGTGCACGGCATTGTGCACGTGCGCGACTTGAAAAAGGATTTTACCAAGCACATTGAGAGCTTGATGGAAGCCAAGGGCGGGCTCACGGGTCAGGCTACACACTTCAGCGGTCTCGATGAACTGACATCGGGACTGCACGAAGGCGAACTGATTGTTCTCGCCGCGCGTCCCGGCGTGGGTAAGACAACGTTTGCCATGAACATCGCCGCGAACGTGGCCATGAAGGATAAGCGAAACGTCCTCGTTTTTTCTCTTGAAATGAGCCGCCTGGAACTTCTTGTCCGATTTTTGTGCGCGGAAGCTCTTGTTGACCAGTCCGATATGAAGCGCGGGCACCTCCGCCAGGAAAAAGTCAAGCCCATGCTCGACGCCATCGAGTCGATCTTTACGTCCCCCATTCACATTGACGACACGGGAACCCTTGAGATCTGGGACTGCATAACGCGCACCCGGAAGCTGGCGCTTGACCTTGCCAACCGCGGAGAGAGTCTGAGTTTGATCGTCATTGACTACCTCCAGCTTGTGGCAGACCCGGAATCGCGCAAGCAGGGCCGTCAGCAGGAAGTGGCGTCCATTTCGCGGAGTCTTAAGCAGCTGGCCAAGAACGTGAAGGCGCCGATTATCGCCATCTCCCAGATGAACCGGTCAGTAGAGCAGCGCCGCGGAGAGTCGGCACGGCCGCAGCTGTCGGACTTGCGCGAATCGGGCGCGATTGAACAGGATGCGGACATTGTGATGTTCATTCACAAAGAGGTGTACAACCCAGAGGACCCGGACGCA
>JACPZR010000244.1 GCA_016195395.1 Spirochaetia bacterium | reverse complement strand
GACCAGGCCACGTCCCATTGGGAGATTGCGCGGAAGAATCTGATCGCTTTTGTGGACGGCCGCTTTGACAACGTGTTCTTTGGGTTGGGGTCGTTCCTGCCGTATTATTTGATGCTCTTGACCACATTCATAACGCTTCTTTCCGGCCTGAGATACTTGTATTCCAACTACGGTCTGCTCCTGCCGCCGTACCAGCTTGCCCGGAAGAAGACGATCCCGGGGAAGGTTGATGGAACTCGCTGATATTCTAAAGAAACTGCTGAAACGAGAAGATCTGACTACGGACGAAGCCTCGCACTTCATGACGGAGATCATGACGGGGCAGGCCGGCGAGGTGCGTACAGCTGCTTTTCTGACGGCCCTCGCAGCGAAAGGCGAGACTTCCGTTGAGATTGAAGCCTTTTCGCGCGCCATGAGAAAGGCTGCGCTGCCCTGGCCGGGCACAGAAGGAAACTTTGTGGATACCTGCGGAACCGGGGGCGACGGGGCGGGCACACTGAATATTTCAACGTTATCGGCTGTCCTTCTGGCTCACATGGGACTCAAAGTAGCCAAGCATGGGAACAGGGCGGTTTCCGGTACCACGGGATCCGCGGATGTCCTTGAGAAGCTTGGGGTCGAAGTGGACATGCCGGCGGAGAAGGCCGTGCAGTGCCTTGAGAAAGTTGGAGTGTGTTTTCTCTTTGCCCCCGGCTGGCACCCTGCGATGAAACATGCCGGTCCCGTGCGCCGGGCCCTGGGATTCAGGACGGTCTTCAACCTGCTGGGACCCCTCACAAATCCCGCTCCTGTACGTTATCAGGTCATCGGGGTCTTTGACCCGCGCTTGATGGATACAGTGGGCCATGCGCTGGCCGGTCTCGGCCGATTGGGCGCCTACGTTGTGCATTCCGATGACGGCCTCGATGAGGTCTCGCCTGCCGCACCTACTCAGGTGCTGAAAATCGCAGGCGGAAAGGTTGAGCGAGGCGTACTTGCTCCGGAAGATTTTGGATTCGACCGGAGTGAACTGGCCGGCCTGCGCGTCCGGGACAAAGAGGATGCGGTCCTTCGCGCGCGGGCTGTCCTTGAAGGCGGCGGAAGTGATGCGGAAGTCAACACCGTTGCCATGAATGCTGCCTTGGTCTACTCTCTCGCTGCCGGTGTTCCTGATCTGAAGGAAGCCGCGGGCCGCTGCAAAGAGGCTCTCCGGGGTGGTGGAGCTGTGGGCGTTATCGAAAAGTGGGCGCGATTTGGAAACGATGCCGGGACCGTCGTCTCACTCGGCGGCGTGTAGCCCCCGCGGGCCTGAAAACGTGAATCTACTTGCCAATAGAGCCGCCGACTGAACGATTGCCCAATGGACGTTTTCCAATATATTGCGCAGCAGACTGCCACCTCCCAACCGGTTGTGGAAGCAGAAAAACCAGCGAGCGCATTCTCAAGTCTGACTCCCTTTATCATGATGGTCGTAGTGTTCGGCCTCATGTGGTTTCTCATGATACGTCCGCAGAGAAAAGAAGAAAAGCGTAAGAAGGAAATGCTTGGTGCGCTGAAGAAAGGGGACGCTGTCGTCACCACCGCCGGGATCATCGGGACCGTGGCCAGTGTGAAAGAGGAGACGGTCGTACTGAACGTGGGCGGGACTAAGGTGGAATTCCTCCGCTCAGCCATCAGCTCCATTCGTGGGGCAGGGAAAGAGGATTCGAAGTAGTGATTTCCAGAGCGTTGGCAGCGCGCGCGGTCTTCTTTTTGTTTGCCGTGTTTCTGGCAGCGCCCGTCCTTTCTCAAGACGAGAAGAAGGTTCCGGAAGGAGAGATCATTGCTGATGATTTTCCACTGCCGTCAGTGGAGCACCTTCTTCCCGGTTACCGAATCACTACACCGCCAAAAAAAGAGAATCAGGAAAAGAAACAGGAAAAGAGCTTTGAGGTTTCCACACGGGTAACGTCGCCGCAGGAAGCCTCCAAGGGAGTCTGGGAACGCCTGCAACCGCTGTTCGCAGACCGTACTTGGGTCAATGTTCTGATCCTCATTGGTCTTGCCGCCATATTCGTTATTTATAGAGTTAGG
>JACPZR010000243.1 GCA_016195395.1 Spirochaetia bacterium | reverse complement strand
CGTTCCGTCCTCAAAAATGACAACAACCTGCGAAAGGCCGTACCGTGTGAGCGACCGGATGTCTTCCACGCGCGGAAGCCCGGCCATTTCTGTTTCGATGGGGAATGTTACAGCGGTCTCCGCTTCTTCCGGCGCCATGGCGCCCGTGGCGGAGTTCACAACCACTTGAACCCCGGTGATGTCGGGAACGGCATCCACAGGGAGGTCCAGCGCTGATATGAGACCGGCTGCTCCTACCAGAACGGCAAAGAGCATGACTTGTTTTCTATAATGGAGCGCCCGCCTGATCATTGTTCTTCCCCTTTTTTGGTTTCGACATCGGGAACGGATGATGCGAGCCAGGCAGGCATGGCCGCCTCCTCTAACGTTATCCCCGCCCCCGATTCAATGCGGCCCAATGACTGGGCCAGGCGCACGGCTGTTTCGGCGTATTGATTCTCCAGTTCATGCCAGCGGTCGTGCTCGCCCCAGAATTCGTAGAAAGTGATCCGGCCGGAGAGATAGGCGGTCTCAAGCATTCCGCTGTACCCGCGGCCCTCTTCCCGAACCCGGGCCAGGCGGACATAGGCCTGCTTTTCTGCCTGGTAACGCTCCAGATCCAACCGCACCGTTTCTATCCACCGGCGCGCGGCTCCGTCCATTTCGCGGCGCGCGCCTTCCAAGACTGCGTCGGAGGACGTCTTGGCGGGAGCGCCGGTATCAAACACGGGGAGAGGAATGCGCAGACCAAACCGGACATAGTTTTCACGGTCCGCAGTGGCGCTCGGGAATACAGCCTGCGCGGTCTGCGAGCCGCCGAACAGGAACACAGAGACCGACGGCACGGCGTTCAGACCGGCAAGCGTGCGTTCTTCCTGCGCCACTTCGATACGATTTTTCAACAGAGACATGACGGCGCCCTGGGACACATCCAGAGACTCAACCGACGGCAGATCAGGGAAGAGCCCCGTGTCGCAAGCGCTGACCTCCGGCGCGGTACCAATGATGCGCGTAATTTCCGTACGCGCGAAAGACATGTCGGTCCGGGTGCGGTTCATATTTGTCTCCAAGATGGCAAGCGCGGCCCGGCCGGCCTTGCCGGTATACGGTCCCATCCGAACGTCGCGGGGGAATCCGCGCGCCTCCCAAGTCCGGAGCTGCTCCGTGTGTTCCGACAAATGTTCAAGCAACGGGGCGGATGATTGAAATCGGATAAAGGCCGTCCGCACTTTGGAGCGAACCTCAAGCACATCGAGCCGCGCTTTGAGCGACGCTTCACGCCGGCGCAGCTCCGCAAGGCGGCGTCGCACCGCAGCCTGACCGGCTACTTCAAATTCCTGACTCAAGCCGGCTTCCCATCCGTTGCCGCCGGGTCCGCCGGAGTACGTCCGCTTCACGCCCATTTCAAGCTCGGGATTCTTTGAGAGTGGCTGATCGAGTTTCGTGATCAAAGCCAGCGTGCGTTTGTACTCTGTCTCAATCAGCGCCACTTCGCGGCCGGTCAGAGTCTTCTGCCAGAGCGACTGAAACTGGTCGGAACATGTTCCGCCCGCAGCGTATGCCCTCGCGCTGGATAAAGAAAGCGCCGCCAGAAAAAGCAGGGGCGGCAAAATAAAGTGTCTCATGCGGTAATGCTACGACAAACACGCGCAAAGATCAATGACATGAATCAACTATGCGGTGGTACGGACGTACCAAAAAGGCAGTGTTGCGGCTGTTTGAGTGGCGCTTGCCGTGGTGCGGTGATGCAGTACGATGATGAACCGGCGAAAATCTAAGAGAACTCAACCACAACGCGCGACAAGTAGCTGTCGAGCGTTCCAAGCTCCGTCTCGACTGCCCCGGCATCCGAGGCCTTGGCGGCCGCTTCCAACTTGGCCCCAATCACGGAGATCTCATCGAAGCCGTAACCTCCGCCGCTTCCCTTCAAGTTGTGGCCGGTCACGCGCACAAAGTCCCAGTCCGCTGATGCGGCGTGGGAACGCATGTCCTGACAGTAACCTTTGACACGCTCCAGATATCCGGGGATGAGGTCGGCCAAGCCGCTGTCGATTTTGACGCGAATGGAATCGCTCACAACTGGTGGTGGCGGCGCGATTCAGAGGCTGTCAATTGAAAATGGGTCGGAATGAGACAGGTCAGAAGCACCAAACAAAAAAAGGGGCGACGCCCAGGGGCTCCACTGCGGGACAGGAGTCAGTAAATGCCAGCTCCTTCCCTGAGAATGATCATCCATGCTGACCGCTGAAAGAGTGGATGTTAGACAGCTGGTTCTTTTTCTTGGTATGATCGTATGATACTAGAACGGCGGCCCAGATACATGGGCTCCGAAAAACCCTTGACGAGAGTCACTATTACGGGCATTTCCTATGGGAATACTGTGAATTTCCCACAATGGGAACAAACCCGCAATTCTACTCCCTATCAAATTGTGGCCGATTTGGCCGGTAGGTGGAACCATGTCTGAAGCCCAGACCTTAGAAAAGAATACAGATAAAAAAGTCATTAATGTGAGATCCGCTACAGTGCGGTTCTGCGGTGACTCTGGAGACGGGATGCAGATCACCGGCTCCCAGTTCACGATGGCGGCAGGAACGGCCGGAAACGACCTGATGACCTTCCCTGACTTCCCCGCTGAAATCCGCGCCCCCCAAGGGACCTTGGCCGGCGTGTCCGGTTTCCAGATCCACTTCGCGGGAGAGGACATTCACACCCCCGGAGACGAGGTGGATGTGCTCGTGGCCATGAACCCCGCAGCCCTGAAAGCCAACCTCAAAGACCTCCGGCCAAGCGGCACACTGATCGTAAACACGGATGCCTTCAATGAAAAGCAGCTGTCACGCGTAGGCTATGCCACGAACCCCCTCGAGGATCCGGCCCTGGCGCAAAATTACCGTCTGATCTCTGTGCCCATTGCGAAGATGACGGCACGAGCCTTGGAAGACCTTGAACTGCCACAGAACTCCGTAGACAGATGCAAGAACTTCTTTGCCCTGGGACTGGCCTACTGGCTCTATCAGAAGGACCAGGAGGGCACCGTCCGCTGGCTGAAAGAGAAATTCGCGAAAAAGGAAATCCTTGCTGAGGCCAACATTCGCGCGCTCAAAGCCGGTTACAACTACGCCGAAACAGCGGAAATCTTCCCATTCCGCTACGAAGTGCGACAAGCCAAGCTCCCACCGGGCTCCTATAGAAACATCACCGGCAACTCAGCCATGGCGCTGGGCTTTGTGGCAGCCTCCCAGCTCGCGGATGTTCCGCTGGTGCTCGGCAGCTATCCCATTACGCCTGCTTCTGACATTCTGCACGAACTCTCCAAGTTTAAAAACTTTGGAATCAAGACGTTCCAAGCAGAGGATGAAATCGCCGCTGTGTGCTCCGCGATCGGCGCTTCGTATGGCGGCATGATCGGACTGACCACCTCGTCAGGGCCGGGGATTGCGCTGAAAATGGAGGCCATCAACTTGGCCCTCATGGTAGAGCTGCCCCT
>JACPZR010000242.1 GCA_016195395.1 Spirochaetia bacterium | reverse complement strand
GCCCGGATCGGGATCCACTCATCGGCCTTGCTCGCGGTGTAACTGAGGTAGGGGTCGACCACGACCAGTTTGGCGCCGTTTTCACGCGCCCGCGTGATGATGCGCGGCAGGTGAGACCATTTGGTGGCGGAGAGAGGATTCCAGCCAAAAATCAGCATGTACTTACTGTTCATCGCATCGATCAGCGGCCGGTCATTGCCGCACACGAGCTTCATGGCCGCCTTGCGATTGACGTCACACAGACTGGAATGCATGAAGAAGTTGGGGGTGCCATAGAGGTCGCGGAAGTCCTGTTGGATAGGGATCCAACTAGAATCTTCGCTGAACCAGAGCACGTTGTGAGCTTCGCTGGCCTCGCGTAGGGCCTTGAGGCGTGCCGTGATCTCGCCGAGAGCCTCGTCCCAGGAAATTTCTTTCCACTTGGGATCGACGCCCTTCCCCTTTTCGGGATTCGTGCGCCGCAGCGGCCGCCGCACCCGGTCGGGGTCGTAAAGGGTGAGGATGCCGGCGTTGCCTTTCGGGCACATCACGGGACCTTCGCTCCCGCGGGAGAACCAGTCGTCAGAAACGTTTGTAAGTCCGACCGGGTTGTGCGGATTGGGTTCGATCTTTACGACCACACCGTCCACGACGTGAGCCTGGATCCCGGTCTGGCCGCCACACATCTGGCAACAGGTGGGCACCCAGCGGTCGCTTCCTGGCTGAGGCTGAACACCCACCGATGCGGCCAACTCGTAGGGGTTCACCAGAAGTGTTCCACCCCCCACGGCGGACAACTCGAGAAACTCTCGTCGATCAAGCTGTGCCATTGTTTTTCCCCTTTGCCTCTGCTGACTGCCCCTCTTGCTTCAGATAATAGACGTTGGGTTGGGTGCCTGCTTTTTCTTTGAGCCGCATCCACCTGCGGGTTCGCAGCAAATGGCTCACTTCGCTGGCCGGGTCATTCAGGTTGCCAAAGTGGATGGCCTTCGCCATACAAGTCTGAACGCAGGCCGGTGGCGAAAGGTAGTTGCCGTTGCCATCCTGCCGGTGGAGACAGAAGGTACACTTGCGCACCTTCCCGATCGGCGGCTGGTCCGCCTTGCGCACCCAATTCCGCTTGTATTCAGGCGATGGGATGCGATCAAATTCGTTGGGCTCCTCATGATAGTTCTGGCCGGTGTCGATGAAGCGCTTGCCGTAGGGACAGGCATCAACGCAGTAGCCAATGCCTACACACTTGTTGTAGTCCACGACCACGATACCGTCCTCCCTGCGTTTCCAGGTCGCCTTGATGGGGCAGGCCG
>JACPZR010000241.1 GCA_016195395.1 Spirochaetia bacterium | reverse complement strand
TCCAGCGGGTCTTTGTCCGGTTGTATGGCGCGGAGTTTGGCGCGGATATTTTTGATGTGGGTGTCCACGGACCGATCCAGACTTGCGTCCATGCCTTCCCCTTCATAGGCAAGGTCCATGATTTTGTCACGGGAGAACACCCAGCCCGGATGACGCATCAGGAGAGATAAAATCTTGTACTCGGTGGGAGAGAGAGCCAGGCTCTGCCCGTAATAGAACACAATGCTCCGGGATTCGTCCACGCGGAAGGGCGATGATTCGGCCTGCGCTTCCGCCCTTCGGAGGACGGCTTTCACGCGCGCCGCCACCTCCCTTGGAGAAAACGGTTTGGCCACGTAATCGTCCGCGCCCAACTCAAGACCCAGAATACGATCGATCTCTTCCGCGCGTGCTGTGAGCATGATGACGGGCAGACGCGCACTTTTTCCGCGCGCGCCGCTCCGGATAGATTTCAGGAGTTCAAAGCCGGACGTATCGGGAAGACCAACATCCAGGATTACGAGCGCACACTGATCCAGAAGCCCGGCGGCCGATTCAACGGTGCCGGCGCGCAGCACGCGAAACCCCTCGCGCGTCAGGGCAAACTCAAGGGTATCCGCAATGGGAGCTTCGTCCTCGACGACGAGTACCGTAACCAACGTTCACCTCACTGCAGATGCGCGCGCCGCGCGATGTCCTGAAGGCGCTGGTAGAGTCCCACGCGCTGGATCAAGTCGTCATGGGTTCCCATGTCTACGATCTTACCCCCGGAGATAACCACGATCAGGTCAGCGCTTTCAATAGTGGAAAGCCGGTGCGCGATCACAAAGGTAGTGCGGTTCTTGACCAGGTGTTCCAGAGCCCGTTGCACTTCACGCTCACTCTCGGTGTCCAAGGCAGACGTCGCTTCGTCGAGGATCAGAATCTCAGGATTGCGCAGAAGCGCCCGTGACATGGACACGCGCTGCCGCTGCCCCCCGGAAAGCGTCAACCCCAGTTCCCCAAGAACCGTGTGGTAACCGTCCGCGAGTTCACGAATGAATGTGTGCGCATGAGCCAGACGGGCCGCCGCCTCCACTTGATCGTGCGTGTAGTCGGTCCGACCGTAGGCAATGTTCTCGTGGACCGTTCCGTGAAACAGGAACACATCCTGCTGCACAATGCCGATCCGCGAACGGTGGTCTTTGGCCCTGAAACTCCGGATATCCTGTCCATCGATCGTTATGCGGCCCGTAGTGGGCTCAAAGAACCGGGCCAGCAGGTCCACAAGCGTTGACTTGCCCGCGCCGCTTTCTCCCACCAGGGCCACCGTGCTGCCGGCGGGCACGCGAAGATTCACATCAGACAACACCTGCTTATCGGTTCCCGGATAGGTGAATGAAACATTTTCAAAGACGATCGCATCCTTCATAGGCCGGAGCGGAGTTGGATTCACCGGATCGACAGCATCCAAGGGCGCGTCCATGATTTCAAAAACCCGGCGCCCCGCGGACGAGGCCTGCATAACTTTGCTGTACATGCTCGAGAGCTGGATGATGGGCCGCAGGATAAAAAGAAGCGTGATCAGGAAGGCAAAGAATTCTCCGCCTGTAAAGTTAGTGGCATCGGCGTAGTAAGCGCCGAGACCGATGATGCCGAGCGTAACGAGCGTAGACGTTAGCTCCACCAGGTTGGGCGCAAAACGCACATAAAACTGTTCTTTGAACGTGCGCCAATAGAAACGCGCATTGACCGCCTTGAACCGCAGCATCTCCGCCGTTTCCATCGCGAACGCCCGGATAACGCGCACGCCGCCAATTGATTCCTGCACGTGGGCATTCAGGTCCGCAAGGAGCTGCTGCGTCCGACTGGTGGAGCTCCGAATCTTCCGCGAAAAAAGCATGTTGGGGGAGAGCACCAGAGGGATGGTCAATAGACAGAGAATCAAGAGCTGCCAATTGAGGTACGCAAGAATTACTAAGTTAACCAGAATGTAGAAAACATTGGTAATGGCGTCCCGCATATTGCTGGAAATCACTGCCGCCACGATCTCCACATCGTTGATAATGCGGCTCATCAGGAGACCCGTCTTCTCGCGGTAATAGTAGGTCAGCGGCAGATTCTGGGCCTTGTCATAGAGCGCCTGGCGGATATCCCTCACCGCCTGGTATCCCGTTCCCGCGATCAACCGCACAGAAACCAGATGGAGGAGAAGCCGCACAACGTAGAGAGGAAAGACAATCAGACAGGCCGTGAAGACAACGTTCAAGGGCGACAAGCCCGCCGCGTTGATCCGCAGTTTCCATCGGATGAGAGTCCGGAGCCAGAGACTGTCCAGACGCGAAAGACCATAATCGCTGTCAGAGAACGTCGCGTTCAGATAAACCAGGGCCATCTCTCTCTTGATCTTTTCCGGCGAGGGGGGAACCGCGGGGATCACCGCCGGAACATCTGTGGGCGGCGCGTACGTCCCTTTGGCGCGCTCAGTTTCCACCCAGCGGATAACGCGCGCAAGCACTGCGCGCTCATTATGGCTGAATTGAATTTCAAAAACGGCGCGTCTGTCTCCCAACGCGTCAAAGAGAGGAATGAACGCGGTCAGAGACAGACCGTTAAGAACGGCTACAATAAAGGAGACAAAGATTCCGCTGAGGATCCTGCTCCTGTAGTGAAACGAGTACGCAAGGAGCCGCAGAAATATTCCGAGCGCGGGTGCATCGTCCAGTTTGCCCGCCATTCGGATTCGTTCCCGGGCCGGGAGCCCGACTTATTCCCTGCCCTGCCCGGGTGCAGAAGCTCCTACGAGGATTGCCATGTTTCCCGCAGGATGCTTGTTCTCGCGCATCAGCTGATGGCACTCGGCGGTCTCTTCAAACTTGAAGACTCGGGACAAGCACGGGTCGATCTTCTTCTGGATTACGAGATCGTTGAAATTTCTGCAGTTGTCGTCGTTCGCAAAGTGCGATCCCTGGAGACGCTTCTGTCGCATCCACAGATAACGCAGGTCCACAGTTGCGTTGAATCCAGTGGTCCCGGCGCAGATTACTACCATGCCGCCTGTATCGCAGACGAAGATCGACGTGGGGATGGTGTCTTCCCCCGGGTGCTCAAATACGATCCGCGGGTTTTTACCTTTACCGGTGATCTCCCAGATGGCCTTCCCAAACTCGCGGGCGGCCTGGGTCCATTTTACAAATGTTTCCGGTTTGTTGATGTCGCTCGTGAGCGCGCCCCAGTGACTGAACTTCTTGCGGTTGATCACGCCGGCAGCGCCGAGCTTTTTGCAGAAATCCGCTTTGTCATCGGAACTGATCACGGCTACGGGCACACCGCCGGCAGCTTTTACAATTTGAATGGCCATGGCGCCCAAACCGCCGGAGCCGCCCCAGATCAGGACAGGATCTCCCGGTTTTACGGAATTAGGCTCCCAGTTGTGAAGCATGCGGTAGGCGGTGGCGCCAACGAGCATATATGAGGCCGACTCTTCCCACGTCATGTGCTTGGGTTTGGGTAGGCACTGGTGGTCCTGCACCTTGCAGAACTGCGCAAAAGAGCCCCAATTGGTTTCGTAGCCCCAGATCCGCTGTGACGGAGCAAACATGGGATCATTGCCCGCTTTGACCCACGGGTCGTTCTTATCCCAGATTCCGCAATGTACGACGACCTTGTCGCCCACCTTCACATTCTTTACTTCTGAGCCGATCGCATACACGATTCCCGACGCGTCTGATCCGCCAATATGAAAGCGCTCCGGCTCCCCGGCCTTGTTCCGCGCCCCGATCACATCGACCGGAAATCCCAGCGCTGCCCAGACGTTATTATAGTTAACGCCCGCAGCCATCACGGCCACGAGAACTTCATCAGGCTTGAGCGGAGGAACGTCCACGATCTCGGTCTGAAATGCGGTTTTGGGCTCGCCATAGCGTTCCGGCCGGATCAGACTTGCATGCATCTTCCCGGGAACAGTCCCGAGGGGCGGCAGGGTTCCCACCGGTACGGCGTCAGGTATGACTTGGGGTCCAGTTTGTGTCATAGTCGAACCACGAATGCATGGTCGGCGCCGCCCGGCGAGTAGTTTTTGGTTTTCTACTGCGCCTGCCCGCCTGTTCCTGGCTGAAAGTGCCGGACGATCAAGGAACCCACCTTGAAAATCGCGGCGCACCCGGTCGCACAATATGGCAAAGTTCAGCCCGTTTGAATTCACACCGGAAGTCATGGACAAAGTCCGCGGCTCTCGCGAGATTCCTGTGCACTTCTATAATAAAGAAGGACAGATCCTTATCTATAGGAAGGAAAACGCATCCGAGCAGGAAATCGACCGGCTGATCCGCTTCGTTTCCCAGGGGAATATCTTCTATAACGAAGAAGACTCAGAGAAGCTGGGGATGAAGAAGAAGCGCGTCATCCCGGAAGGCTTGTCGGACACCAAACTTCTGGGAGAAGAGACCGCCGAGCAGATGGCGGCGGACGCATCCGAGCTCTTTGCCCACCTCAAGCAGGCAAGCTTCAACAGCTTCTACGCCAAGCGCACCGCTGACCGCGTCTCCC
>JACPZR010000240.1 GCA_016195395.1 Spirochaetia bacterium | reverse complement strand
CTCGCCGACGGCCGGTGGGTCCCCGATTCGCCATAGGCCGCCGCTTTCCCGGGTATTGCGTCCGTGAACGGCCCCGCTGTACGCTTGCGCGAAAAACGCCCGTATGAAAAATCGGATACGATGGTTCTTTTGCCCAAATCGTCCGCGACCCATCGGCATCGCTCCCGGTCCAAATCCCCGGCCGTAACTTTGGGCCTGGCTTTGGCGGCCGTCTTAAGTGTCGCCTGCTCCAAAGATCCGTCGTCCAAGAAAAACGCCCAGACCGCAAAGCCGGAAGACTACAAAATGTTTGCCGGAACGTATGCTGTGGAGCCGTCGGAAAAAACGGAGCGACTGGAGCTGCAGGCGGATGGGACCGCGCACTGGAACGGCGAACGTGAGTCGTTCGGAAAATTCGTCCTTGAAGACAAGTCCATGCGCGTCTTCCTCGCATCTGACGCGCCCAAGATAACGGGAGTCTTCTTATATACGGCGTATGATCCCAAGGGATGGAAAGGCAAATGGCAGGGCCAGATCCGCATACTGCGCCGGCTCGACTCCACTCCCATGGACCGCATTCCCATGAAAGGCGACAAGCCGACGGACACGCAGGCGCTGGACAAAGAACCCGCCAAACAGGAGGGCCACCCATGAAGTTCATGGACGTCTTCCGTGAACGATTCCTGACGCTTTCCAATCTGCTGTCCGTGCTCCGGATCCTCATGATTGGCCCGTATTTTTACGTCAGCACGCACTACCGCGAGGACCCCACGTCGCTTCTGTGGGCCGGAAGTGTCTTTGGCATCATCGTATTTGCGGTAGTATCAGACTTCCTGGACGGCTTTCTGGCGCGGCGCTGGCACCAGACCACAATGCTCGGACGCTACCTGGACCCGGTTTCAGACAAAGCAGTTACGATCTCTTCCCTCTTCATACTTGCATTTCATTACGATTTTCCCTTCTGGGTTTTTATCTTTCAGGTGCTCCGCGAAATTCTCGGGAGCTGGATGGGCTGGTTTCTCTACTTCAAGCGCGACATGCAGGGTCGGCCCAACCAGTGGGGAAAGTGGGGCGTGGGCGTGGTGGCCTTGAATGTCGTTTGGTACATGGCACAGCCGCTCCTGGCGCTCCGCTTTGATCCTGACCACCTGATCCGACATCCGGAAGTGGCAGCCTACGCCCTGGCTTTTGTCCTCGCCGGAGGCATCTTTGCTTACGTTCGTACGTATGGCGGCATCATTCTCCACGGCCGTAACCCAAGAAAAAATACTTGACATATGTTTGGCTCTTATGCAGCCGTTTTATGTCACACCCCCATGATAGTATGGCCGCAGTCTGAAAGGGAATCAAGAGTGAAGAGCGCCCTGTGCATGCAAGCGCAGGCCTCGCCTCTCACCGCTTGCTCCTTCACAGACTCGAAAGCAAATACAAAAGGCAGGCAATTATGAGCGCAAAAGTCAAAAAGGTGGAAGCAGCGGCACGGGCAAAAGAAGCAGAAAAGCGGGATCCCAACGCTGAAGTAGGCCCTGAATCGGAAAAGAAACAGGCCCTTTCGAGCGCCATCCAGAACATAGAAAAGCAGTTCGGGAAAGGCTCTATCATGAAGCTGGGTGATGACAAGAACATCCAGACAGAAATCGGTCACATCGCCACAGGCGCCCTCAATCTGGACCTGGCGCTCGGCATCGGCGGGCTCCCACGCGGCCGTGTTGTAGAAATTTTTGGGCCGGAATCATCGGGGAAAACCACGCTCTGCCTCTCAACGATTGCGCAGGCGCAGCGGTCAGGCGGCATCGCAGCCTTCGTGGACGCGGAACACGCCTTGGACCCCAGCTACGCGCGGAAACTCGGCGTGAACATTGATGACCTTCTGGTGGCACAGCCGGACAACGGGGAAGAAGCCTTGGAAATCACGGAATCCCTAGTCAGATCCAATGCCATAGACATCATCATCGTGGACTCCGTCGCCGCCTTGGTGCCCAAGTCTGAACTGGAAGGCAACATGGGAGACGCGCAAATGGGCCTCCAAGCCCTACTGATGAGCCAGGCCCTCCGCAAGCTCACAGGCGTGATTTCAAAATCACACACCACAGTGGTCTTCGTAAACCAGATCCGTCAGAAGATCGGTGTCATGTTCGGCTCCCCTGAAACAACCACCGGTGGGAACGCGCTCAAATTCTACGCCTCCGTCCGCCTGGATATCCGCCGGATTGAAACACTGAAGAAAGGCGAAGAAGCCATTGGAACGCGCGCCCGCGTGAAGGTCGTAAAAAACAAGGTTGCCCCTCCCTTCCGTCAGGTCGAGTTCGACGTGCTGTTTAACTCCGGCATCAACCGCGAAGGCTGCCTTCTGGACCTCGGCGTCCAGTATGGAATCATTGAACGGACCGGCACGTGGTATGCGTATCAGGGCAACCGTATTGGACAAGGCCGCGACAATGCCTGTGGATTCCTTGCAGCCAACGGCGACCTGTCAGATACTCTCGAGACAGAAATCCGTAAGAAGCATAAGGAAGCCAAGGACGCAGAACCCAAGATCGTACGTCAGTCCTCACCGGCAGCGGCAGCCGCGGCTCAAACGCCCAAACCCGCAGCCGTTGTGTCCGCCGCAAAGCCGGCGCCTCCCAATGTGGACCCGGAAACGGGCGAGATACTGGAAGACGAGGCCGCGGCCGAATAGGCAATACGCATGTTCCCGGGCGCCGCAAGGCGCCCGTTTTGTAGTAGAGCCAGCATATGCTGCGCCCCACCTCCTAAAAAGCTGGGCACGCGATGCGCGGCCCAAAACTTGGCCCTATGTCTGACTCACTTCACCCAGGTTCCCCAGGCGGATTGGCCCCCAAACGGACCGGTGTCGCAATCATCGGCGCCGGAGGTTTTACCGGGCGTGAACTGCTTCAGATTCTTGCGGGACACCCCGCGCTCGAGGCCGCGCACATCACGTCCAACGCACATGCCGGGCGCTCCATCGCAGACGTATTCCCGGATCTTCCGCACCAGCCGGACCTCGTTTTCAAGAAGCATGAAGATGCGATCCCTGACGGTATGCCCGTATTTCTCGCCGTCCCAAACGACTCTTCCCTGACCCTCGTGCCCAAGCTCTCCGCTGCCGGTCACCCAGTGGTGGATTTGAGCGGGTCGTTCCGACTGCATGACAAGTCGCTCTTTGAGAAATACTACAAGCTTGAGCACACCGCTTTTGATCTGATGCAAAAGATAACGTTCGGGATTCCCGAAATGTTCAGGGACGGCGTGAAGAGCGCGCGCATTGTTTCTAACCCCGGCTGCTTTGCAACGGGCGCCATCCTTCCCCTCTACTTTCTAGGCGACCTGAGATCACGCCTCCGCGGCGTTTCCATCGATGCCAAGTCCGGCGTCTCCGGCGCGGGAGGCCGGACAGAGGACGCGGGGTTCAGCTACAACTCGGTCTATGAGAATTTCCGCGCCTACAAGATCCAGTCGCACCAGCATCAGCCGGAGATTGAAGAGTATTCCTGGCATGGACTCGGCGCCGCCCCCTGCCCGCTTGTCTTCACGCCGCATCTGCTTCCGGTGTTCCGGGGCATCCTCTCGACGATCACTCTCTTCTGGGACGGACCCGCCCCGGAATCGCTGCTTGATCGCTTCAAAGAAATATCGGCAAAGGAGACGTTCATCCGATTTCTGGAAAAGCCGGAAGACGTAGAGCTCAAGCGGGTGCAGAACACCAACTATGTAGATATGGGGCTTCGGAGCGTGTCGTCCACCACGGTCATTGTGTCAGGGCTCGACAACCTGGTCAAAGGCGCCGCGGGGCAGGCCGTGCAGAACATGAACCTGATGCTGGGCCTGCCGGAAACATCGGGTTTGGTGTAGCGCGCCACCCGGCCGCCCTGCCCGCCCCAATCTTCCCGCGACCGCGCATCCTCTCGTCCTCTCTGCCTCTTGTGTTCTTGTCCTCTTGTGCTGCCCTAAAATCGAGTTGACGCAGGGCCCCGGTTAAAAAGTCTCGATGGTAGGTCTTTCCCTAACAGGAAAGAAACAACGGGATGTAGCGCAGGGGTAGCGCACTCGTCTGGGGGGCGAGTGGTCGCTGGTTCAAATCCAGTCATCCCGACATTTTCAGGAGCCGCCGCTACTTGCGCGGCTTGGGTTTCTGCCGCAGTTCACGGGTGCCCACGTTCACCAGGTTTCTCAGGCTGTGTGGGCGCACAATGATGCGGCCGGACGCGCTTCTCACAGAACGCAGACATTCTTTGATCTCCGGGATCATGGCAAGCGCGGCCGTATGGCCCATTTCAATCACTTCTTCCGTCTTGTGGTAATCCATGAAGCGGATAGATTCCACGACAGGTTCAATTGTGATGTCCGCCGGGTATTCCTTGCGGTTGGCCACCCTGATCTTGTTGGACATGGCTCGGAGACTCCGCGCCAAAATTTCCGTGAAGCCCTGTGCCGGGGCAGGCGCCCCGCGCGTTACATCGGTATTCAAGTCCACTGCAATGACAATGTCCGCACCCAGACGACGGGCCAGGCTCACGGGTACCGGGTTCACCAATCCGCCGTCCACCAGCTGGAGCTTGCCCTGCTCTTCCGGCGTAAAGAAGCCGGGAACAGCCACGGAGGCACGCACCGCGGGAAGAAGCGCGCCGGACGTCAGGTGAATTTCTGACAGGTCCACGAGGTTCGTGGCCACGGCGCCAAAAGGAATCTTCAAATCCTCAAAGCGACGGACCGGCAGATTCTCCTGCAAATAACGCACAAACCGGGCGCCCTCAACGAGCCCGCGCCGGCTGAGAGAAAAGTCCAAATAGGCAAACGTGTCTCGAAACGATTTGTGGCTCTGCGCAAATGTCCAAAGGCGCTCCAATGCGCCCGCCGCATAGAAAGCCCCAATGGCTGCCCCGGCTGACGTGCCCGCTACCACGTGAATGGGAATGCCGGATTCTTCGAGGGCGTGAATGACACCGATGTGTGCCCACCCTCTGGCCGCGCCCGATCCCAGGGCCAAGCCCACAACGGGGGCTCCGATCGTAACAGGTCCCAAACGCTTCTTATTCATTTTCTAGAGCCGGCCATGAGCCACACAAAACAGTGGTCTGCCGGGATGTCCACAACGTCCGGGACTCCTTTCGGAGCCCCGGAGCAATTCGTGG
>JACPZR010000181.1 GCA_016195395.1 Spirochaetia bacterium | reverse complement strand
GTACACGGTGGTCACCATCACGACCGGAATGTTTACGTCCGGAAAAAGATCCACACCCAGCCGCTTCATGGACACGATGCCCGTGATGACCATGAGCGTCACGATACTGGCAATGAAGATGGGGCGTTTGATCGAAAGTGCAGCTATGTTCATTTCTTTCTCCTGGCTATGCGCGCAGCTTTTCGGCGGCCCTAACGGTATGCTCCATCAGCATAGCGATGGTCATGGGACCCACGCCGCCGGGAACAGGCGTAATATAGGAAGATTTGCTTTTGCACGACTCAAAATCGCAGTCCCCGACGTTCCCCTTATTATACCCGGCGTCCACCACAACGACGCCCTCTTTGAGCCATTCACCCTTGATAAACTGCGGTTTACCCAGGGCGCCGACAATGATGTCCCCTTCACCCAGCACAGCAGGGAGATTCTGTGTTTTGGAATGGCAGACTGTGACCGTACAGTTCCGATTCAAAAGCATCAACGCCAGCGGCTTCCCAAGGATCGGGGAGCGGCCGACAATCACAGCCCGCCGCCCTTCCAAGGGCACCTTGTAGGCATCCAAAAGCCGGACGATTCCGGCAGGCGTGCAGCAGGCGTACGCATCAAGATCAAAACTGACCCGGCCAAAGCCAAGCGTGGTAACGCCGTCCACATCCTTTTCGGGAAGAATCGTATCAAAGGCAAGGCGCTCGTCAATGCCGTGAGGCACCGGGTGCTGTAAGAGAATGCCGTGAACCGATCTATCGTTGTTGAGTTCCTGGATTTTTGAAACGAGTTGGCCCGTTGACGTAGACTCCGGCATTTCGACCTTCAGGGAAATCATACCCACGGTTTCGCAGGCCTTGCCCTTCATCTTCACGTAGGTAGTGGAAGCAGGGTCGCTTCCTACAAGTATCGTTGCCAGGCACGGAGTGATCCCGCGCGCCTTCAGGGTACTTACTCGCGCAAGGAGGTCGGCGTTGATCTCCGCGCTGAGTTTCTTGCCGTCCAAAAGAATCGCAGACACTATTTTTTCTCTCCTCTTTGAAACTCTACAACAAGGCGGCAGTACTCACCATCTGCCAGGAACTCTGCGCCCTTCTGTGTGATCGTCCCACCCTTGTATTCCGACTTTCCCAGTTCGTGTTCAAGGAGAAGGCGCGCGGCCTCTCTGGAGGTTGTGGTCATCATGGCGCCCGAGTTCTTTTCGATGGCGTTTGCCGATGCACGGCCGGTGGCCGTAATGAGAACACCGCCGGGAATTTCGCGCCGTTCCACGCCTGTAGGATACGACTGACGGGCGGGGCCTTGGCAGAGCGGGCCCAAAAGAAAAATCAACGCCAGTGCCGCCACAAAAAGCTGCGTTGACCGGCGCCGCGTGCGCTTCACCGAGGCGCCCCAGCGATCGCGTAGTACGGGCGGTCCGCAAAGTGCTTGGTTTCGTAGCCTGCAATCTTATCCGCATTCCTAAGCGACAGTCCGATGTCGTCCCAACCGTTCAACAGGCAGTCCTTGCGGAACGCATCCACCGCAAAAGAAAATGGACCCGCACCCGGAGCGCCAATTGTCTGCTTTTCCAGGTCCACATCGATCTTTCCGCCCGGGGTCTTTTCCACGTAGTCAAACAATTTCTGGAGTTGGTCCGCCGGCAGAATGATGGGAAGCATACCGTTCTTAAAACAATTATTGTAGAAGATATCCGCGAATGACGGGGCAACAATGACAATAAACCCGTAATCCTGAAGCGCCCACGGTGCATGCTCGCGACTGGAGCCGCATCCAAAGTTGTCACGGGCCAGAAGCACGCTTGCACCCTTGTAGCGCGGCTGATTCAAAACAAACTCAGGGTTGTCCTTTGTGCCTTCATTGTCGAGGAAGCGCCAGTCGTGAAACAGATGCTGGCCAAATCCCGTGCGTTCGATCTTTTTCAGGAACTGCTTGGGAATGATCTGGTCTGTATCCACGTTTGACCGGTCGAGCGGTGCTGCAAGACCTGTGTGCTTTCTGAATGGATTCATCTGTGTACCCCGCTCTGGTTATCTATGACCCTTACTGCCAGTGCCTAACGTCAACAAAGTGTCCCGTCACAGCGGCGCCCACCGCCATCTCCGGACTGACCAAATGCGTGCGGCCGCCTTTGCCCTGACGTCCCTCAAAGTTCCGATTCGATGTAGATGCGCTCCGCTGACCGGGCTGAAGAATATCGTCGTTCATCCCAAGGCACATGGAGCACCCGGCCATCCGCCATTCAAAGCCCGCCTCAAGAAAAACCTTATGCAGCCCTTCTTCTTCCGCCTGTCGGCGGACCTGGCCGGACCCCGGAACAACGATGGCTTGAACGCCCGACGCCACCTTCTTGCCTTTGGCAAGGCCGGCCGCCACGCGCAGGTCTTCGATCCGCCCGTTGGTGCATGAGCCAATAAAAACAAGATCCACTTTGATGTCTTCGATACGCGTACCCGGCTCCAATCCCATGTATTTGAGGGCGTGGGCTGCGGTGTCACGCTCTACGGCATCCTGAAACGACGCGGGATCCGGGACGCGGCTGTCTACTGACGTTACCTGCCCGGGATTGGTCCCCCACGTTACCTGCGGTGCGATCTTCGAGGCATCCAGTTCAATCACTCTGTCAAAGCGAGCACCCGCATCCGTGGGCAGCGTCTTCCAGTAAGCAACAGCCTTTTCAAACGCATCCCCGGACGGCGCAAAACGCCGGCCCTTCAGATACGCGAAGGTCTTCTCGTCAGGAGCGATGAGGCCCGCGCGCGCGCCTGCTTCGATGCTCATATTGCAGACGGTCATGCGCCCTTCCATGGAGAGGGAACGGACAGCATCGCCTGCGTATTCAATAACGTAGCCCTGCCCGCCGCTGGTGCCGATCTTTCCGATCACTGCAAGAACAATGTCTTTTGCGGTGACGCCGCGGCCCAGAGCGCCTGTAACGTTGACCAACATGTTTTTAGATTTGGACTGTTGGAGGGTCTGCGTTGCCAGTACGTGCTCTACTTCGCTCGTGCCGATGCCGAAAGCCAAGGCCCCAAACGCGCCGTGTGTGCTCGTGTGTGAATCGCCGCATACGATCGTAGCGCCGGGCAGTGTGAAACCCAGTTCCGGCCCGATGATGTGAACAATCCCCTGGTCCGGATGTCCCAGGTCATAGAGCTGGATTCCAAACTCTTTGCAGTTCTTGGAAAGCGCTTCCATCTGTTTCTGCGAAATGGGCCCGGCAGCTCCCCAGTCGCGCGAGCGTGTGGAAACGTTATGATCCATCGTGGCCATCGTCAGATCAGGTCTGCGGAGCTTCCGCCCTGCCAGACGAAGCCCGTCAAACGCCTGGGGCGACGTGACCTCGTGGACCAGATGCCGGTCGATATAGATGAGCGGCGTCGATACACCGTCGTCGTGGACCAAGTGATCGGCCCAGATTTTGTCGTACATCGTTTGGGGATTCATCACGCCTCCGCAGGACCAGGTAATTGCAGAGGGGCCGCGCCGTCAAGAAGCGAGTGAATGAGAGCATGCGCCGGTGCGGGCATCGCTCAGCGAAGGGCCCGTCACAACGCTTTGTTGAGACGTTTTTCCAGACGGTCACGCAGGCGTTTCCAGAGGCCTCTGCCCACCATGTCGTCGGTTTTCTTGCTGATGCCCTCGATCAATTCAAGCACGTTTCTGTCCCCGGCCCAGTGGCGGTCAATGACGGCGGGATCCACGTTTGCAAGCATCGAATTGAGCACGTAGGCGGCGAGCGCCACATCATCCAGGAATCCCAGAGGACCCAGCATCCCCTCGGGCATGAGATCGATCGGGACAATGAAGTAGGCGATGGCAAACCCTAGCCGCGCCTTTTCTTTGGGGGGAACCTCTTTGTCCAGAGAGAGTCGGACCATCAGGTGAAAGAGATCCGGCGCCGCGAGAAGGTATTCGGCAAATGCATTGGAAGCGCCCTTCCCCTTGACCCAGTCTGTAATACGGGAACGGATTTTCTTGTAGAAGTCCTGGTGCGCCCCTGTGCCCAGACTTTCGCGGCGGCGGGCGGGTGTATTTTCACTGATCCGGTTGACCAATTATTTCAGTCCTTTCATTTGCGCGCGCCTGCGGGAGACAAGCTTCCGCATCTCATCGGTCACGGCAAGGCGCGTCATTGATTCGACGATGGAGCCGAGCTCTCCGGCTATGCGTTCATCCTTTTTTTTTTCCAGTTGTCTTCAAACTGGATATCGAGGATCTTCAAACGGGCGTAGTCCTTCTTGTACTGCTTCTCCGCCACTTCCCAGATCGACTGTCCCTTTTGAATCGGCATGATCCGTCCGTCGGGGAGTTTCAGGCG
>JACPZR010000180.1 GCA_016195395.1 Spirochaetia bacterium | reverse complement strand
GGCTGCGAATTGAAAAAACCCTTCGCCGCCGGGGTGAAGCGAACGACTGAAGTGACACCGGCAGCGGACAAATATTCATCTGCGGGAACCATTTTCCCGTCTTTCCAGAACCCTGCAAATGTTCCATCGTCATTGATCACCCGCGCGTATCCGTTTTCTTTCATCACATCGTCGTTGATAAATCCTTTAGACGCTTTGATGCTCTGCAGTTCAGCGCGGACTGCGTCCAGCTCTTCCCGTCTCGCAGCACCAAGCAGAACATTCGCCGCCTCATTCCTCTGTCCCCCCTGCTGAGCCTGTCGGGAGGCGGCCAGCATCTGTTCAGTAACGCTTCTTGTCATCAGCTGGGCGCGGACGACGTCATTCACCTCGAACCCGTTCCCCCGGAACCAGTTCCCCAACCGCTCGGTCAAGCCACCCAGCGATGCCGCATCCTTCATCAGGGCGGCCACCGCTTCCAATCCCTCCACACCGGACCCATCCATCAACCCCTGAAGTGTAAGCTTCTCTATCAATCCATTCAGGACTTTTGCGATAGATGCAAGGTTCTGTAGAGTTGAACCTGGAGGCGCGCTATCAGCGCCGGCCAAGAGCAAACCAACGGCCAAGGAACCGGCGCCTTCCATTGTAAGTCCGTTTGACACCTGGGCATATCCGGATCTTTCGTCGCCATAAAGTCCTCGCGATGCATACGCCGAGCCGACACGGCCAACGGCGCCTCCCGCCAGGGGAACCGCCGATGCAACAGTGGCAATTGTCCAGCCGAGAACGGCCTGGTCTTTCCCGTGAAGAGTCCATGCGTTATTGTCCCTCGACCCATCAACGTTATACGAATACCCCGCGGAATAGAGTGATGAGGATGGTCCCAAGGCCAGTGAGCCGGCAATGCTATCGCGCGTCCGGTCGTTTTGGAGGTCATAGGCTGTGCTGCCCGTCTGCGTATTGACGCTCCACCCTGCCGTCGCGAGGGACCCGGCCATCCCAAGACCTGATACCGCGCCCTTTGCAAAAGACTGCCATTCTGCATTTGCTATGTTGCCAGACTGATAACCGTGCAGATCATGCCCCGTCTTCATTTCCCAATACGCATTGGCTCCAGCGGCGGAGAAATCCGTCTGCCCCACGGCGGCGCTGACGGGGTCCAGCTGGGACGCATTATGAAGTGTATCCAGCGCGCTTGTATGCGCCACGTATTGACCCATCAAGGAAAGCTGCGAATAAAACCCCAACTGTATTCCGGATGGGCGCGCACCCACGGCGCCCAACTCTCCAAAACCACCTCCCAGAAATGCAGTCGACGCAGCCGAGAAGTATGGGTTCTGCGCTGCGGCACCCAGGGTTCCTGCGAAGTTGTTGGTGGCGTAGTCAACCGCACTGGCGGCGCCCGCGCTGGGACCACGACCGGCCCACGCTCCAAAATATCCTAATAGCACGCTGTCATTGGCGCCGGCGCGCTGCCGCTCTTCCTCTGAACCAGTGCCAAGGACTCTCTTAAGCGCGAGCTCGGCTTCCAAGGTCTGCGTCCGAAAGTATGACTGCACTTCGATGTCCCCTGCGCTTTCGAGGAACTTGACCAGGTCCGCGCCGGCCTTCATACTGAAACCGGATTCACTCATGGCCCGGTTCACCCCTCCGACCGCGTCGTACCAGGTATAGGCGTCCACCACGCCGGTTGCCCCGAGTGTAGAGCCGGTCTTTACGTAGCGGCTGCCCATGCGGACAAATCCGGCGCTCGCAGCGGCGCTGGCTGTCTGGTTTTCGATCGCACGGTTCTGCCTGTTGATCTCTTCCGTGAGGTTTTCAAGCAGCTTTTGATACGCCTGAAGCGATTGCGCGTTACCCAGGACAACCATATCACGATTATGTTCCTGTAAAAGACGGGTGAAGTCAGCCGTCAGCGTT
>JACPZR010000224.1 GCA_016195395.1 Spirochaetia bacterium | reverse complement strand
TGGGGACGCAAAAAACGCCTCGTTTTTCGGCTATTTGAATCCGGTCGGTTACCGAGTCAGCGCCGATTCAAGCCGGGGCGGCCGAATCAGAACGCCAAACGGCAGTCTACCGAACACGGGTTTCCTTGAGGAGAATGCGAACGCGACAATCGGTGCGGATGGGGCTTGGGGAAACTGGTATTTAGACGCATTTCACCGGGAGCTGCGCCAAGATCTCCTCGACAATCCGAACGAGGACAGGGCAGCGCGCCCGGGAGCGCAGAATGTCCATGACAAATGGCATTTTCACGGCTTTCTGATTTTTCCTTTTTTCAAACTGGAGACGGACATTTCATCGCAGAGGAACAATCGGCGCGAGATTCCCGACAAAAACGTCTATTATCCCATCAGGGGCCTGCTCATCGATCCCAACAACAATGACTTCACCAAAGGAGTTGCCATATATCAGGTGACCGCACTTCCCAAAAAGCAGGGTCTCAATCTGGAACTCGACACAACTACTGCGGACGTCAAGGTGCACCACGACCCAGTGTTCGGGTTGCTTAAGGGAACCTTGGGGGCGGCTGGCGTGACGCAGCGGAACGTGACGATCGGTTCGGAGCAATTGATCCCGGCGTATCATTTGTGGTCGGCCTCCCTCTTTGCTTACGAAGAAGTGGATCTAAAGAATGTAGTTTTCTCGGGTGGGGCCAGGATCGACCGCCGGGCGTTTGACGTTTCGGCCAATACCGCGCTGGGAGTCACCGACCAGACGCGAAATTTCGAGTCGAAGACCGCATCAACGGGGATGGTTTGGCGGATTTCGAAGCCATTCGCTGTTGCGCTGAACTACGGATCGGGTTTTCGTTCACCGACCCCGTTCGAACTCTTCGCGAACGGCGTCCATGAAGGGACGGGGAAATTCGAAATTGGAAACAGAAATCTGAAGCCCGAAGTGTCGAAAGACATCGACCTTTCTTTCCGGTTCATAACGCGAAACGTCAAGGCGGAACTGACGTTCTTCCGGAATTCAATCCAGGATTTCATCTACTCTGTCAGCACTGGGCAAGTTGACGGGGAATCGGGTCTCACAAAATACGTGTACAGGCAGGATCCGGCGCTTCTTCAGGGCGGGGAGTTGAGTCTTGAAGCCGCGCTCCTGAAGTGGCTCGTCTTTCAAGGAGGCGCTGACGTTGTGCGCGGCACTGTTGAAAAACGGTACGACCCGGCAAACGCGCTGAACCCCGACAAGGCTGCGCAAGCGCGCATCATATCAGAGCTGTATACCGGGGGCGTCTCCACGCCGCTTCCCAGGGTACCGGCCGACCGACTGCGCCTCGGGTTTAAGCTGACGAGCAGTTCTCTGGGACCGCTGTCAAAGCCGTATTTTTCAATCGCGGGAAGGTTCATTGCTTCACAGGATAGGATCGACGTTCTCGAGACGAGAACACCGGGCTATACCCTGTTGGATATAGGCGCCGGATTCGAGATTCCGTCGCTCAGCAATGCGACTGACAAAGCAACGTTTGACGTAGCGGTTCTGAACGCGACAAACGAGAAATATACGGAC
>JACPZR010000223.1 GCA_016195395.1 Spirochaetia bacterium | reverse complement strand
GGACGCAAGGAGCGTGGTGGCCCGCGCTGTGCTCGATGCCGTGGGCGCCAAGTCGGACTGGGTTGACCTTACATGGGAAGGCGAGGGCCAAGGCTGGGATCTTGTAAATCTCTGGCTTTGCGCCAAGCCTGAAAGCCTGCCGGCATCCGAGTCGCTTCTGTGGTTTCAAGTGAAAGGACTCCCCGTTTTCACGAGCGACGGTCGGAACGTCGGCACCATCGTAGATTATGAGGAAACAGGGGCCCATGGCATCTTTGGCGTCAGAACACCACAGGGAAGCGACGTGCTCCTGCCTGTGGCCCCCAGTCATGTAGTCGTGGACATACAGGCGGGGCGCGTGACAGCCCTTCAGTGGGATGAAATGGTGGCCGCGGCCGGGGCCGATGTGCCGCCGGACGATGAGGATACCGAGTGATCTTTCAAGTATTGACCCTCTTTCCGGAGCGATTCCAGTCGTATACGGAATATGGCTTGCCTTCACGGGCCGTTAAAAAAGGTTTGTTCCAAATTCGGGCGGCAAGCCTCCGCGAGTATGCGGATGAGGGCCGTGCTGGACGTGTGGATGATGCGCCCTACGGCGGTGGACCAGGAATGGTCCTTGAAGTGGGTCCCATTGACCGGGCATTGAATGCGTTTCCTGAACGCTTTCCCGTTGTGCTCCTGACTCCGCGTGGCGAACGGCTTACGCAGACGCTGGTCAAGGAGCTGTCCGCGCTCCCCGGACTCACGCTTGTAAGCGGAAGCTTTGAAGGCGTGGATGAGCGGGTGGCGGAGCACTTGGTGGACAGGGAGATTTCCATCGGCCCCTTTGTTTTGGGGTCAGGTGATCTTGCGGCCTTGTGTTTGATAGAAGCGGTGACCCGCCTTCTGCCGGGTTACATGGGCAAGATGGAAAGCGCGCACGAGGAGAGCGATGAGAACTCCCTCGAGTACCCGCAGTACACACGGCCGGCTGACTATCGGGGATGGACGGTTCCTGATGTGCTCCTCTCGGGAAATCACGAGATGGTGCGCCTCTGGAGAAAGGAAAAGAGCAGAGAGAGAACTCTCTTGAGGTTGGATAATGGACGAAACGACAAACGAAACGGCAACTGAAGCCCAAGCCGAAGCAGCACCGGAAGCAAAGAAGCCCGGCGAAAAGATCAACCTGACCATCAATGGCGGTGTGATCCAGACCCTCCTGGGAGACGCGTTTCCCCGGAGCCAATGGCCCGAATTCGACGTGGGCGATACGATCAAGGTACACTACAAAATCAAAGAAGGGGACAAGGAGCGGGTTCAGGTCTACGAAGGCACTGTAATTACGTTCCGCGGTGAAGGACACAGCACCACCTTCAACGTGCGCCGGATTTCCCATGAAATCGGCGTAGAGCGGATCTTTCCGTATCACTCCCCGTACATCGCAAAGATCGAAGTAACGCGGAGAGGGAAAGTGCGCCGCGGACGTCTCTACTATCTGCGCCACAAATCAGGCAAAGAGGGACGTATCCGTGAATCCTATTCCGCCGAAACAGCAAGAAGGGGCCAGCCCGCTAAAGGCTGACCCAGACGGCCCTGACGTGAAGCGCCCCGGAAAACCGGGGCGTTCTCATAAGAAACCCGCCACAGCTCCGAGGCGGGCATTTGAACCCTTTGAACAACGTTATACAGACCGGAAGCCTGCGCTCGTAGCCGGCGCCGACGAAGTGGGACGAGGCGCGCTCGCGGGACCCGTCACTGTGGGCTATGTCATCTTTCCGCCGGCCTACGTGCTTCCACCTTCACTCTATGATCTCGACGACTCCAAGATGGTATCTGTGGAAACGCGGCACCGCCTTCATGAGATCATACGCAGCGAGGCGCTCTTTTCATGTGTTGTGCATGTTTCCAACCGCTTCATTGACAAACGGGGAATCAGCGCTGCGCTGGAATTTGCATTTGTGCGCTGTCACGAGCGGGCGCTGCAAAGCGGACTGGCTGTGGGAGCGCTCCTGCTCGACGGAAAATACAAATACCCCGCGTTTGCACGCTCGTATCCGGAGCTCGCGTGCGAAGCGGTAGTCAAGGGCGACCGTCGTATCATGTCGATTGCCGCAGCATCGATCCTCGCGAAAGTCTCCCGCGATCTGCGCATGTCAAAGTATGACACGATAGTCTCCGGGTACCAGTTCGAGGAGCACAAAGGCTACGGGACAGAACTGCACCGGGGCCGGATTCAGGCTCTGGGTCCCAGCCGACTCCACAGACAGAGCTTCTCCCTCCTTGGCCGAGAACACGCCCAAGGGCAGCTTTTCTAGTCACAGCATTCGGACGGGGGCGGATCTGACACCACTGATTAGCCTGGAAGTCGCCCGGGCCCCTCAAGTTTTTTTTCCCTCCACCGATGCAAGCATCGATGAACTATGAAGCGCCCACAACCGACAGTCTCTCACGGGCAGTATTACGAACCGGATACCGCAGAAGCGCCGCCAACACCACGACGGAGCGGGGGCTCTCTTTCAGCCAGGAACATGTGAGCCAAAAGCGGCAGGCACCAGCGGGGAGGAGGGCATTCCGCTTTACTCTGGGTCTCACTTCCGGCTCCCAGTGCGACTTGACGTTACTGCCGGTAGAAGGCGGCTATCGTGCCCGGATATCGGTGGAGGACCCCGTTCTAGAGCGGGCGCTCTTTGCCCGGCTGCGGTTTCTCGAAACGGCCCTGTCATCAAGCATCGTCGAACTCGAGGTAGGGAAGGCTTCTTTCGCAGAAGCCCTCACTTAGATCATTTTGAGCCATTCATCGTTCTTTTTTTTCTTTACGCGGTACCACCAGTGCGGAAAACGAAGGCAGGCCTACACTCTACCCATCCGGAGCTTCTTGCTTGGGGCGGGGCGGGGAAAGGCGGGATGTCGAAAGTGTTCGCAGCGGTAGCGCTGGCTTTTGACCCGGCCCGGGATGCCGCGCCCAAGATTGCCGCCAGCGCCACTGGCGCCTTTGCCGCGTCCATCACTGAGGAAGCGCGGGTGCATGGGATTCCCGTGGTCCGTGATCCGGAACTATTGGAGGTACTGGCTCTTCTGCCCGCGGGTGTAGAAATCCCGGAGGCGTTGTTTGTCGCAGTGGCCAGGATTTTTGCCGCTGTGCGCGCCTTAGATCGGAAGACCTTGTATGAGAAAGCTCAAAGTATCGGAACTGAAAGCAGGAATGATGTTCGACCAGCCGGTCTACATCGATCCGTCCAACGTCTTGGTGCAGGCCAAGCAGGAGATCGGCGCGCGGGATATTGAGCGCCTCTTCAAGTGGGGTATTAAAGAGGTTGAAACCGCCGGACAGCTGATGGCGTCCACGTCCGGGCCCAACATCGTTCCGCCGGCGGCTGCCACCGCGCCCCAGGCCGAAACGGGATCACCATCGCGTAATACTACAAACATGCCGGAAGCTGACCGCGTCCGAGTGCATGCAGATTACGAAGCGGTTCGCAAAGGCAAACAGAACTTTCGCAATGTCATCAAGGAAGCTGCGGACCTGGTGCAGGTGAATCTGCAGGCTCTCGCGGATAATAAACCCTTTGATAACCATGCCATTCTGAACTGCGCATCCCGGCTCGTTGACGACTACCTGAATAAACCCTATGCGCTTCTCTTGTTTTCCGGCCTCAGGATTCCGCATCATTGGAGC
>JACPZR010000222.1 GCA_016195395.1 Spirochaetia bacterium | reverse complement strand
GCCCTTTGGGCTGAATATAGGGCGCGTGCCGGACCGCACTTCAACCACATCCGGCCTCCGGCCGGACGGTCGGGTAACCTTTTTCGTTATCTGACATGCGGCACGGTTTCCCCGAGTCGGCCATCCGTGGCCTCCCGACACTGAACTTGCGCGCTTCATACGCCATGCGATTCCGACGCCCCACATTCCTGAACGTGCGCTATCTCGCACCGGCCTTCCTTTTCGCGGCTGGCCTCTATTTCCTAGTAATCAATGTCAATCAGCCCTTCCACTATCTGTGCTCTGAGGGCGGCTGCCTTATCGCCTCGATTGTCGCATTCCCTGCAGGTTGGCCACTATACGCGCTACTTTGTGCATATGCACCGCATACGGATCCACGCTACGCGACTTCCATCGCGTCATTCGTCGGGATCGTCTTGCAATGGACCCCTATTTTCGCACTTTGGCTCCGCTTCACGCATTGGGCTTTCAATGAGCTCCGTCGGTGAAAAACATTGTACCAACGACTCACATCTAGCCAATGCCGTTGCGAACCTTCAGCCTCCGTCGTGCTCGCTTCCAGCCGCGCCAAACTCGGCGAGCCCTCCTGGCTCGCGGAATGGCTCATCCAAGCCGCACGTCAGATAACTGCGCGTAACAGCTCCGCTCCTCGGCTCCGCCTGCGGTGCTCGGGTCGGCGCCCTTTCCGCGGAAACATTCCGCTTCGCTTCATTCTTTCCGCTCCATGCCGGATGCGGCGGGAAATCAAAGTAGAACATAAGCCGCCGCACCGGCATCGGGCTTGACCACAGACGGCTTCGCCGTCCGTCTGTTACGCTTATTCGTTAGCCGTCATGCCGCCGGAACACACAATAACGCCATGAACAATCCGTACGGTCACACCGTAGACAGTACCCGCGACGCCACTCGACAGTTATCAATCGCGTGCGCCGTCATGGTCATCCCGCTGGTCCTCAACGGATTCTACAACCCGATGCCGGCTTTGAGATCCACGAGATCGGCCTCCAGCGGACCTTCCGTACGGCGTCGCTAGTTCCCCTCATTCTTCTAGCGGCCACCATCCTAGGCTTCCTCGCCTGTTTGACGTACTACTTCCTCGGGGTTATCTGCATCGCGCTCTTCCCCGTAAACTACATGGCCGTGACTTTTGACTACGCCCGACTAATCCCGTCCCATCAGCCGTGGCGAATCCTGACAGCTTTTTACTTTGCATTCACCGCAGGATTCGGAGAGGAGATTTTCTTCCGCGGGATTCCGTTTCTCCTCGCTCAACGGATCGGAGGTGTCGTTAGATCTTCCTACGTCCTTTGGTCCGCTGCCCTCTTCGCCGTTGCACACTGGGAACAGGGCATCTGCGGTTCGATCCCCGCGTTTCTCTGGGGATGCAATATGGCTCTCATGTTCCTGTTCTTCCGGAACCTCTGGCCTTTGATGGCCACGCACTTCCTCTACGATTTTCTGCTTTTTGCCGTCGGGATTTTCCCGCAGTACAGGATGGCCCAGATCATTTTCGGCACCGGCGGCACGGACGGCTAACTTCGCGTAAGCCGCTCCGCTCCTCGGCTTCGCCT
>JACPZR010000195.1 GCA_016195395.1 Spirochaetia bacterium | reverse complement strand
GACCTGGTGATCCTCGATGCGGGCACAGGCATCCGGGACCTGGGGATGAAGATCATGCATGAAGGCTTCATGCTCGGCAAGGGGCGCGCCAGTTTCGTCTTCACGCATTCACACTGGGATCACATCCAAGGCCTCCCGTTCTTTGGCCCGTTCTATATTCCGGGAAATCATTTCGACGTTCACGCTGTATCTGACAACATGAAAGACCGGCTGACCTACCAACACAGTGAACGCCACTTTCCTGTGCCCTTCGAGGGCATGCAGGCGGACAAGACCTTCATTCAGCACGATGTGGCCGACTTCTATGATATCGGGGGCATGACGGTGTCCCATATGTCCATGCGCCATCCGGGAAACTCGTACGCATGCCGTTTTCAGGAAGACGGCAAGACCATGATCTTTGGAAGCGATGCCGAATTCAAACTGGAAGACATGGACAACATCGACGAGTATCTGACATTTTTCAAGGATGCGGATGTGCTGGTCTTTGACACGCAATATACGTTTGAAGAGCAGCTCCAAAAAATCGACTGGGGGCACAGTTCAGCGTCCATTGCCACGGACATTGCCATGAAGGCTAACGTGAAGAAGCTGGTGCTCTTTCATCACGATCCCTCCTACGATGACGAGAAACTGGACGACGTGTATCTGCGCGCGCTGCGCTACCGCGAGATGATGGACCCGGACCGCAAGTCGAGTCTGGAAATCGTTATGGCTTACGAGGGGTTGGAGATTTTTGTCTGATACGTGCCGACCGCACTCCGATCCTTTCAGGATTACGCGGATAACGCGATGATTGCGCGCCGCCGTGGAACGCCACAAACAAAAAAGCCCCGGTTGACCGGGGCTTCTCCAGTTTAACAGTGTTCTCTGATTAGTCCTTCTGCAGGGGACGGCCTTCTGCGTCGGTCATTTTGCCCAACACAATCATGATCAGGTCGTAGATTGCCCAAATACCGCAGCCGCCCATGGTCAGGAGCTTCGCGATTCCGAGTCCGGTGTAACCCAGATAGAAACGGTCTACTCCAAGGCTTCCCAGGAACAGGGACAATAAGAGTGCTGTCATCCAGCTCTTTGGGGGGTTGTTTTGATCTGCCATTAGCTTCTCCTCATTTTTCTTTTTGCTTTATTTTCATGCGGGGTAAGGTTCTCACCGAAACCCCGCAACATTAGCCGCACGCAAGGTAAGAAAGCGATCAGATTCAGCAAGCAATTTCCGTGATTGCTTTGAGTTTAACGTCAATCTCGGGGTAAAGGGAGTGTGTATTGTGCGTTGCCAAAAGAAATACGTGCGGCAATGAACAGGTTGTAGAACGGAACCAGAGCCTCCCAACCCGGTCGGCCGAAGGCCTGAAACAGGTCCCATATCAGGATGATGCCGGCAATCTGCCCGGCACCGGGCACAAGCGTCAGAAAGAAGAACCCCGTGGACCGATTCACGATCTGCGTCAGAACGTACACGTTATAGACTGGCACAAGCGCCGCCCAGCCGGGATGCCCCGCTTTGGCAAAGATCTTCCATGAGGCCAGAAGAGCCACCACACCGGCCGCTGTATATAGGAGCAAAAGCACAAGGACAATGCTCCAATGCAGGGCGAGCGGACCATCTGGGACGGCGGGGAGCTGTTCGGGGGACATGAGACGAACATCGCAGGCAAGGGCCCTGCTGCAAGCGAAACGACGCTAGGGGGGCGATTCCGTAAGACGAAGGGGCGCGGATGGAGTCAGTAAGCGGTAAGGCAGCTTACCTGGGCAGGCTTACGTCAGCCGGACGACGTAAGGACAGCCTCGTAAGGGGAAAGGCGCGGCGTTGGGCGCGGCGGAAGTAAGGCGCAATGCGTAAGGAGCCTTGCCAAAGATGCAACCCAGCCAGGCAAGGCGCCGTTTATCGATGGCTACGCCGGGTCATCCACCAGAAGATCACGAAAGTGACGGCGATAGAACCCACGGTCGCGCGTTAGCAACCGGTCCGCTCTCTCTACGGCATGGGCCGCAATCAGGAAGTCGGACATGATCCGTCCACGACCGCGGGACCCTTTGTGAAAACCCTCCCATGCCGCTCCCGCCCTCATAGCGATATCGCGCGTAAACTCATCGTAGTCGATCCCCATTCGTTCCATGACGGCTGTTGTTTCGCGCGCATTGGCGAAGAAAGGGCGCAGCTCGGCCCATCTTTTGTCCATCTTACGCCTCCTTACATCTCCTGCGTTACAGTGGAAAGGGTGCGGCAGACGTAAGGCGTCCCGCATTTTTGGTTGGATTCTGCTTGCGCAAGGCTTGGGGGCCGTTGAGACGACTGCATGGCCAAAGAGTTCATTCTATCCATTGACCAGGGAACAACGGGTTCACGGGTCTTCTGCTATGACACGAATGGGAAGGTGGTGGCAACCGCGTACCGGGAATTCACCCAGCATTTTCCTAAGCCGGGCTGGGTAGAACACGACGCGAATGAGATATGGTCCGGTGTAAAGGCGCTGCTGGCTGAGGCGCTCGCTACCGGCAAATTGGACGCAAAAAACGCGGTCGGAATTGGAATTACAAATCAGCGTGAAACAAGCGTTATCTGGGACAGAAAGACCGGGGAACCGGTGCACAATCTCTCCTCTACAATATAGAAAGAAAAGAGTGGGATGCGGACCTGCTCAAACTGATGAACGTGCCGGCCAATCTCCTTCCGGCTGTGCAGAAGAGTCGCTCAAATTTTGGCGTGACCAAGGGCGTGGGAACGCTGCCGGACGGGATTCCTGTGCTCGCCATGGCGGGCGACCAACAGGCAGCGCTCTTTGGCCAGGTATGCGTGAATCCAGGAGAAGCCAAGAACACGTACGGCACGGGCTGCTTTCTTCTCTTCAACATGGGACAGAAGTTCTCGTTGTCCAAGAGCGGCCTCTTAACGACGCTCGCCTGCGATCCGTCAGGCGATGTATGTTATGCGCTCGAAGGCGCTGTGTTTATCGGCGGCGCTGTTGTGCAGTGGCTCCGGGATTTTCTTCAGTTCTTTGCATCCGCCAAAGAGACAGAGGACTTGATTGAAAACATCAAAGACGAAGAGGATGAGGTCTTCTTTGTTCCCGCGTTTGCGGGACTGGGCGCGCCGCACTGGGATATGTCAGCGCGCGGAGCGATCTTTGGTCTCACACGCGACACGTCGCCGGCACGCATCACGCGCGCAGCGCTCAAGTCCATCGCACTACAGTCTATGGATCTGGTCCGCGCCATGGAAAACGACACCGGCAACAAAATGCCCAAGCTCCGCGTCGACGGCGGCGCCACAGCCAACAACTACCTGATGCAGTATCAAGCCGACATCTTGAACACTCCGGTAGAGCGTCCTTCGCAGGTGGATACAACGGCGCTCGGCGCCGCGTATCTCGCGGGACTGGAAGCGGGAGTATGGAAGAATTCAGGCGACTTGTTGAAACTCCAGGCAGACAGCCGCCTGTTCAAACCCAACATGGACACAGAGCGGCGCGACCGTGAAATACGTTACTGGAACAAAGCCGTGGAACGCGTGAAGCACTGGGTGGACTAAACCGGGCGGTTCACCGGAACTTAAAGATTCCCTGTGAGGCCTGCGGCGAAGGATCCATGGCGTCGGGTTGACGGATGGGAAGGATTACACGGAACTCCGTGCCCTTCCCTGTGATGGAGTCCACCTCGATCCGTCCCTTGTGTTTGTCCACGATCCCTTTGACGATCCCCAGCCCCAAACCCGAGCCTTCTCCTTGATCCTTGGTGGTAAAAAACGGATCCCAGATGCGTCCGCGGATGGCCTCCGGAATTCCGGGACCATTGTCGCGCACGGACACCACAACACCCTCCGGGACAACAGACGTTTCAATCGTGATTTCCGCATCCGGCTGGTTCTTCATCGCCTGAAAGGCATTCGTGATCAGATTGGTCCAGACTTGGTTCAGCTCGTCTGCGTTGCATTCAACGTCAGGGATAACGCCGTACTTCTTCTCAACTTTGACGCCTCCCTTCATCAGACTACCGAGAATGATGATCGTGTTGTCCAACCCTTCGTGCAGACTGGAAAAAGCCATCTTCCCTTGGTCCAGATGCGAATAGTATTTCAGCGCCCGCACGATGCGAACAATGGCACGTATCGAATAGCGGGCGTTCTGGAGATTGCGGGCGCACGCGCCGGCTTCCCCAAGGAGTTTCATCACAAGCTGGGCGTCCTCACCGGACACGGCGGCAAAAATCGTCTGCATATCCTTGAGAAGCCCGTTGGACATGAACGACTCCATGTACGCAGGATCATCAGGATCTCCCGGAGGATCGAACATTCCGTTCTCTACGAGAAATGTGCTGAGATCACGCGCCTGCGTAAAGCCACGTTTTTCCATGGCCGACGTCAGGGCCTTCTTCCGTTTGAATGCGTCTTTGATCTCGCGGGTGCGGGACACGAGCGCCACCCCGATCCGGTTCATCGTATGAAAAAATATCCGCTTCACGTCATCCGGAAAAAGGCTCACTGTCCGGTGCAGGTTCCCCATGATGAACGTGAGGTTGTTCTCAATGTTGTCAACCCCTCCGTTGATCACACCCGCAGGCGTGTTGATTTCGTGGGCAATCCCCGCCACCATCACCCCGAGCATCGCCATCTTTTCCGACTGCACCAGCTGGCTCTGCGCCGCCTCCAACTCCCGTGTCCGCTCCTGGACCTTTTCTTCCAAGTGAGAGAGAATTCCTTCCAGACGCTGGTAGAGGATGGAGTTGGATAACGCCATCACGGAAAGCGACCGGACCTCCTCGAATTCATACCATGTCTCCCGCGCGAGCGGTCGGACTTCGTCAGGGATCTCGAGAAAAATAACGCCCACCAGAGACTGGTTCAGGACCAGCGGAAGCACATGATTGGCGCGCGTATCCGTGAAGAATCGCACGGCGTCTTCCCTGATATGCGGAAAACTGACATCCGGAGCAAAGTCTTCGGCGGCAAAAATCTGATCGTGATCCGTGAGGAAAATGAGAAAGGGGTCGTAGACCTTGATGTGTCGGACTGCGGTGGTGGTCTCCGGCCAGACGGAAAAGGCGCCGTCGGCCTCCTTCCATGTGTAGATGCCGATTTGGTTTGTGCCGACAACGTTTTTGAGGTAGTCAACAATGATGCCGCTTACCTGCTCAACCGGCCGGAGCTGGATCAGCGTCTTCTTGAATTGATCCAGCCGCCTTTCCCGGGCCGATAGGTTTCTGCGGTCGTTGTTTTCTTCCATAATGATATGAACAATGCGGCGGAGGGTGGCGCTGCGCGCGACGCTCCCTGGACAGCGGTCTTTTTGCGATGGACGGAAAGGGCTGTCAAGCCCATGAATGCGCGGATGCAGGCGCTGGTAAGCGGAACATACGGGGCCTATTACAACGTGCTGCCGGAACCCGACTTGGACAAAGAGGTCCTCGCGCGGCTCCGCGGAAAACTGAGGTTGGAGCTCCGCGGCAGAAAGGACTGGAGCGAGAAGGCCGTCCTGCGTCATCCGCTGATGGTGGGAGACCGCGTGGACATTGAAGGCCCTGCCGGCGGCGAAGCCACCATCACCCGGGTCCTGCCGCGCGCAAATGCTGTGTATCGGTCTTCCGGGGATCAGTTGCAAGGTCTGGGCGCCAACATTGACCGTGCCATCATAACAATGAGCCTTGCCAACCCGGGCCCGCGCTTTCAATTTCTCGACAGAGTACTTGCAAGCGTCTACGCGGCCGGCGTGCCGGCGCGCATCGTATTCTCCAAGGCGGACCTGATCGACCCTGAGCGGGATGAAGAGGATGTCCTGAATGTCTATCCGCAGCTGGGGTATACCACAGTGGAAGCCAATCTGCTGGAAGAACCCCTGTCGCCCCGGAAAACATACCACCACCAACTCGCGGCTGATTGTGGGCCCGGACAAAAAGGGCATCATCATCGACACGCCGGGCGTGGCCGACTTTGGCGTTCACCACATGTCGCGCCGCGAGATCATCGAAAGCTTTCCAGAATTCAAAATCAGGGCGGACGCCTGCGAATACAGCGACTGCGAACACGAAGAAAACAACAAAGGTTGCGCCGTCTACGAAACTCTGGCCGGGGACAGCGCCCTGCCGCCGGACGTGCACCCGGACAGGTGCCGGAGCCTCCTTGCAATGCTGGACAGCCTGGCCTATGTGGCGCACATCAGCCGCGGGGATTATGTCAAAGCTACGGGCCGCATCCGAACGGGAAAAATCCGCCAAAAGTCGAAAGAGGAATGAGATGCCCTTTCGCCCGGTGCAGACTGGCCCTCTCAAACCCGATATTAATAGGAACAGAAAAGCGGAAATCCCTGCCCACATGAAGTTCGTTGTTTCAATGGTTCTAAGCCTCGCTGTCTATCTGGCCGCGGGCCCGGTCTATGCCCAGTGCGTCAAAGAGCTGCGCCCCAACCAAGCCACGTCGCTTGCGGGAGACTGGGCATTCATGCCGGGCACCATTCCGCAGGCGGGCAATCCTGACTTTGATGATGCGGGATGGCGGCGGATTCCGGTCCCGGGTAAATGGTCCTCCCACGAACTCACGAAAAAATTGGCCGGCGACGCTTGGTATCGCTGCAAGATCACCCTTGAAGGAAGCGATGCGCCGGAAAACCAGGCCTTGTTCTTGGGGCGACTCTATGTGGCCGATGAAGTCTTCTTTAACGGCACACTCGTTGGCCGGACCGGCTCCTTTTCTCCGCCCGCTTCCGACTTTGAAAAAATGCGTCTCTATTCCCTCCCCGGCCGCCTCTGGAAAGAGGGGGAGAACGTTATCGCCGTGCACCTCCGCGGCGTGAGCGGTGATTCAGGCTTCTACGACGAACCCAAAATCGGCAAAGAGGACAAGCTTGCCTCCGAACTGATTGTCCGGGATATTCCTGCCATCATCTGCAGCTTTGTATACCTGCTTGTTGCGGCGTTCTTTGGGATCTTCGTGGTCTTCTTCTGGCACGACAAACAGAACCTGTTCTTTGCGCTCTTCTCCGCGGCTCTGGGATTGTATCACCTCATCCGCACGGGAATGCGTTATTCGCTGTTCGACTCGTTCGAAACGTCGTTTCAGGCGGAGTTGATCCTTCTCATTGCTCTTCCTCCGCTGTTTTTGAATTTCCTTGCGCACCTGATCAACGTCAAAAAAGAGCTGCCGTCACGGGTCGTGGAGATTTCCGCCGCCGTTCTTCTCATTGTCACGCTCTTTGTCCGCCACCCGGTGGGCTGGGTCTGGATCATCCGGGCCAATCTTCTGGTCGTTGCAGCGGCTGTTGTGATCGTGTATTTGATTATCCGACGCAACTATGAAGAACACAAAGACCGGCTCCGCTATATTCTTTACGGCTTCGTTGTGCTGCTTCCGGCCATCTTGAACGATGCTGTGGTCACGCTCTTCAACCTGTCATCGCCCCGGGTCCTTGTATTCGCGTTTCTTGTCTTTCTTCTCTTTGTGTCCCTCGAACTCGCGGATTCGATTCTGGCCCTGTACCGCAACATGACAGAACAGGAGCAGGAACTGCGTCAGCTGGAAAAGCGGAAGACCAGCTCCATCTTCAACATTGCCAGCGAGTTCAACACGATCTTCGCGGGGATCCGCGACGGACTCGATGCGCTTTCCCAGAACGGGAAGAAAGGCAAAGCAAACGGAACAAAGAAACAGACCCGGGGAGATTCGCCGCAGGCCTTGATCAGCTCCGCGGTCACCAATCTTCAAAACCTCTTGAACGACTCTTCCTTTTTAGCTCTCTTGGAATCCGGCGAATACACCGTGCGCCGCGTGCGCTTCTCTCTGCGAAAACTCTCGCAGGAAGTGATCTCACGCGCGTTACTTGCCACACAGGAATCCTCGCGCCGGATCACGCCCGATCTGCCGGAAGAAGACGTCGAGGTGACGGCGGACCCGGATTTGATCAGCGCTGCTCTCTACCACCTGGTGGAAAATGCGCTCTTGTACTCGAAAGGTAAGATTGAAGTCACAGCCGAAAAAACCGGCGGCGCCCTGAAGTTCGTAGTACGTGACGAAGGACCCGGACTTTCACCGGACCAGCAGAGCCTGATCTTCCAGAGATTCGTGCGGGCTGTGGACGACTCTTCGGAGATTGCGGGAAGCGGGCTGGGGCTGGCTCTCGTGGACCTGATCGCGCGAAGACTGGACGGTTCCATCAAGCTGGAAAGCGGCGCCGGTTTCTTCTCGAATTTCACGTTGACCATACCTCTCGCGGAGGTGGCAGCATGAAACACGCCTCTCTGACAGGCGCCGCCTGCCTGTTCGTTTCTCTCTGGGTTCTCTTCTATGCGTCACCCGCGTCCGCCCAGGAATTCTCAGAAAACTTGTCGGGCACGTGGCACATGACGTTGAACGACGATCCGGCCAATGCGGACCCTGATCTTGAAGAGACAAAGACCGGCTCGGGCTGGAGCGCCATCGAAATGCCATCCAACCTGGCACGCTTTGGCGCTGTGAATGATGCGCCCGTCTGGGTCCGCCATCGCTTTCAATTTTCCGCGGCGGAAAAGAACGTTGCCCTCTCTCTGGGTCCCGTATACGACACAGACCAGACCTATTTGAACGGTGAACTCATAGGACAGACCGGGACTCCCGGAACGCGCTCCACAGCCTACGCGCGGCCCCGCATCTACCCTGTGCCGGCGCGGCTCCTCAAGCAGGGAGAGAACGTCATCGCCATCCGCATCATCGGCCAGTTCCGCAGTCAAATCGGTGTCACGAATAATCCCATCAAAATCATAGGCGTGCAGACCGCAGTCTGGGACCTCTGGAAGGGGGAACTCCGAAACCTGGCGTATGCCGCCATATACTTCTCCGCCAGCATCTTCTTCTTGATTCTCCATTTCCGCATAGGCGGCATGAAAGAATACCTCATGTACGCTGCCTTGGCTCTGACGTTTGCTGTGCAGCAGTTCGCGCGCAACGAGTACCGGTTTGTGCTGGGAGATGTTTTCTTTTTCTTCAAGCTGGTTGAACAGCTCTGCTACGTGGCTCTTCCCACAGCGTTCTATTTCTTCTTCTTCCGCTTCTTCCGACTGGACCCGGCGGACGCTCTGCCCAATCCCAAACTGAAGCCCATTGTCAAGGCCGCATCACGGATTTACCTGGGAATCAACGCCTTGGCCGCTCTTGCCATTCTCGCTGCACCCGTGGCATCGTCTACGCCGGCTGTCATCTGGGACCGCATCATTACCTACTGGTTCGCCGTGAACATCCCATTCTTTGTGCTCTATATGTATGTAGCGGCCAGTCGCGCCTTTGTAAAATGGGAACGCGATGCCCTGATTCTCACCGCAGGTCTTGCACTGATGGTGATTGCAACACTCCAGTACTATGCCGTGGAGCGCGGGCTCATCAAAGGACCGGCGGCCTTTGGCGGCGGCGTTCTGCTGTTCAACCTGACCGCATCCATGGCGCTCATCTACCGTCTGATTCATCTCCAGTTGGAAGTGCAGGAGCGCCAGGACCGGTTGAATGAAGTCAATGAACTGCGCGACCGCGTCTTCAGCTATCTGAGCGCCTTCATCAAGAAGCCCGCGGACTCCATTGCCGCCAAGTGTCTGGCGCTGATCCAGCCGGATCTGCCGGCGTCTGAAGGGACCAGCCTCTTTCTGGAAGCCCAGCGCGAGATCGACACCACCCAGGCGAACCTCGACGACATCCTGGAATTGAGCCGTTTGGAAGTGATCCCACAGCCCGAATACATTGAAGAAGTCAACTTTAACGACTTCATCAGCGCCGTGATCCCGCAGGGAGGCATCACGTGTCACATCAAGGTTAACCCGGATATCGTGCTCAAGTCCAGCTTGGAACTGGTGAACTCCGTGGTGATCCGTTTGATCGACTTCTCCGGATTCAAGATCTTCAAACACATCGACCTCATCATAACGTCGGACCTGAAGCACAACGTGCACTTCCGGTTCCTTTTGGTGCATGACGACTTCAGACAGACGCGGAAACTCTACGAGCTGCTCACGTCGCTCAACCCTGACAAGGGAACGCTGTGGGTGAAGTGGGCCATCATCCGGGAAATCATCCGTATTCTCAGCGGGGATATGAAGATCAACATCCTCAACCGAAAGTTCCTCCGCATTGACATAACGCTGCAAGCCGAGCTGCCTCTGGAGGCCGCGGAACGCTCTCATGCAGGGCGGCCCATCGAAGTCACGTACGCGCACCCTGAGGGTGAACCGGGAGAACTGGTGGAAGCCGTGGCGTTCGCAGGCGCAGGAGCTCCCCCGGTGAAACTGTCCGCCAAAATGAGCGTGGGCGATTTTATAGCGTACGTAAAGTGGCGTCTGAAAAAGAAGCAAAAGTAAGCGTTTCCTCCGCTCGCCCTTCCCCCCGCTCTGCCGTGTGCCAAAAAAATGGTTTGCGCCCGGTTTTGACCGTGGGACCGCGGACGCATGGCATATTCCCGCGCTGCTTTACACATTGATGACAAGTCGGTTCCGCTCCAGCTGATCAACGGGACAGACGGAACACAGGCATTGGATCTATCGGGGCTGGGAGAGCAGACTGGCCTCTTGGCCTTTGATCCCAGTCTCAACAACACAGCATGGACGCGGAGCGCCATCACCTGGATTGACGGAGCGCACGGCACGCTTCTCTACCGCGGCGTAAACGTGGAAGAGCTTGTGGAGCATTCCACCTTTGTTGAGACTTCGTATCTTTTGAGCCACGGCGACCTTCCCAACGAAAAACAGCACAAAGAATATTCCACGTCGTTGTCGAAGCACTCCATGATTCATGAATCCATGCGGAATTTCTTTGACGCGTTTCCGGGAACAGCGCACCCCATCGCCATTCTTGCCACGATGGTGACGGCCCTATCAAGCTACTACCCGGCCACCTTTGAAGAGAACATTGCCCGCGGGATCGACATTAAGTCCCGCCTGCTTGCCAAGGTCCGCACTCTCGCAGCCTGGGCTTACAAAAAAGCAATGGGCCAGCCGGTGATCTATCCGCGGGATGAACTGCCCTACTGCACCAACTTTCTCAACATGGTCTTCGCGATCCCCGCGGAAGCGTACGCCGTGCCTCCAGAGCACGACAAAATCCTGAACCAACTCTTGATTCTCTACAGCGATCACGAACAGAACGCCTCAACGTCCACAGTACGACTTGTGGGCAGCACCAAAGCCAACCTCTTCGCCTGCATCAATGCGGGTCTCTGCGCTATGTGGGGCGGCCGCGAATCAGGATCCAACCTTCCCCCCATTCCCATGCTTGAAGCGATGGTGGACTTCAATCAGAAGCCGGAAGTCTACTTTGAGAAATTTATCCGCGGAACAGAGCCGTTGCGCTCGAACGGCCTTGGGCACTCCAGCTACAAGGTGACGGACCCGCGCGCTGTGATTTCCCGCAAACTCTTTCATCAGTATCTGAAGAGCCACCCGTCGGCGGCGGACAGTGTGATCGATAAGGCCCTTGAGGTGGAGGAATTCGCAACCGGACACCCCTACTTCATTGAACGCCGCATGTATCCCAACCTGGACTTCTACTCGGCTTTGATT
>JACPZR010000194.1 GCA_016195395.1 Spirochaetia bacterium | reverse complement strand
GCAGCAGTTCCAGCGGAAAGTCTGTCTGGGCTGTCTGCGCCGCAAGCAGAAGCATGGTTGCCGTCAGCACACCAAAGGGCACGGCCACAAAATCTCCGCCGACGGCGCGCGCGATCTGGAGAGGAACCGGGATAACGTCTTCGTAGCGCACACCGAGCCCAAGGAAATTGATCAGCTGCATGGAATAGGTTACGAGCACGATCGAATACAACGTCCACATGGAAGCGCGGATGGCCCGGCCCTTGTGGTGCGGGATGTTGACGGACGAGTAGCCCACTTCCACCCCTGTAATCAACGTTGCCCCGTTCGCGACGGCAGCCAGGAGCACAGGCACATAGTGCGCCGGATTTCCCGCCACAATACCGGGACCGATCTCCGGCAGCTTCCATCCCTGCGTAATGATGGTATAGATTCCGACAGCGTTGATCGCAATATTGCACGAATAGAACGCCAGCACAGGCCAGATCAGAAAACGCGCGAGACTCCCAAGTCCAAACCGCTGGATAAGGGAGATGAAGAGAAGAAAACCAAAGGCCCATTTCAGCCGCTGGTCCAAAGGAATGAAAAAGAGCGCCTCCACTCCGGCGATAAGGCTGATGGCCTGGGTGGCCGGGAAGTCAGAGAGGAGACTGGCGGTGCCGGATTTTCCAAGAAACCGCATCAGCTTCTTCAGCCGCGGATGACGGCGGATCTGGTTCGACGTGATCAATGCCGACACGTAGGCGCCGCCGCCCAGCTCCGGGTGCGTGTGATGGCGTGTCATGGAATTGTAAACGAGGATGGCGACCAGGTACACAGTCATGATCACCGCTCCCGCCGCGAGCGTGACGACCATCCCCAAAGAATAGCTCGCGACCACAAGACCCACAGTGATATGCACGAGCGCGTCCGCGCCGTAGGCGAGCGAACTGCCGGGGTCCGTCAGGATGGTCGCAAAAACCAACCGCATATCCTGAAGCATGGTACGCGGTGGTTCGATGGGATGTGATTGATCCGTCATAGGTCAGATGTCACTCATGTCCTTCGAGGCGACGATCCTTTGGTAGGGGCTGTTCGACGCTCCCGGCGAGCAAGGAAAAAATCTTCGCTCTCCGACAGAGCCCGTGTGGAAAGTCACGGACTCTGCGTGCCGGGCCACGAGCGCATAACGTCTACACCGAATGCGTATAAAAATTGCGACAAAAGAAAGACCGGCAGGCCCACAACCGTGTAGAAATCGCCTTTGATCTCCTCCACAAAGATGGCGCCCAATCCTTGGACGGCGTATGCTCCCGCTTTATCGAGAGGCTCACCCGTTTGAATATAGGCATCAATCTCGTCGCTTGTCAAGTCCCGCATCCGCACAGCAGTCTTTGAGTGGCCGGTAAGAATTCTCTCTCCCTGTTTGACACAGAGCCCTGTGAAAACGAAGTGCTCTCTGCCGGAAAGCCGGACCAGCATCTCGCGCGCCTCCCGCATGTCAGCGGGCTTTCCCAGCACGTCGCTTTCGAGAATCACGAGCGTGTCTGAACCGATGATCAGGGCGTCCGCCTCATCTGGAACGCTCGTCGCCTTGAGGGCCGCGAGGTCCTCCACGATCCGTTCCGGCGGCGTGCCGGGCAGAAACGACTCGTCCACCCCGGTGGGCCGCACGCTGAACGCGAGGCCCAGCATGGACAGAATTTCGGCCCGGCGCGGGGAGGCCGATGCAAGGACGATTGGCGGTTTTTGACGGGCTCTCTTCATAATAGTATGTGGATTTCACAAAATGGTTTGGCCCCGCGAAACATCAGGGGCGGGAGGGCCGACAATAGAAACAACATGCAAAACGACAAGCCGAAGAAGGCCTTTGAGAACCAGGAATTCCTCCACTCTGTGGAGTCGAGGCCTCTGCGAATTCTCTCCGAGTACCTGTTTCCGTTTCATTCCTTCGACCGGGAAGGCGTCACGGACACCGTGGTGTTTTTTGGGTCCGCGCGTCTGCCGTCCCCGGAAGAAGTGGCGGCCGGGGCCAAGCATCCTTTTGCGCGTTACTATGATGAGTCGCGCGCATTGGCCCGGGAGATTACGCTCTGGTCGGAACGGAATGCTTATCCCAAAGGCCGCAACATTCTCGTATGCACAGGCGGCGGTCCCGGTATCATGGAGGCATCCAACCGCGGCGCGCATGACGTGCGCGGCAAGAGCATAGGCCTGAACATCGAACTTCCCATGGAGCAGACTGCCAACCCCTACATCTCGCGCCACCTCAACTTCGATTTCCACTACTTCTTTACACGCAAATTCTGGTTTCTCTACTTTGCGCGCGCAGCCTTCTTTTTTCCGGGGGGATTCGGGACAATGGATGAGTTGTTTGAGACTCTGACGCTGCAACAGACGCGCACGATCAAGAATGCAATTCCATGCTTTCTCTTTGGCCGGGAATACTGGAACCGCGCCGTGAATTTTGAATTCCTGGCTGAATCGGAACTGATATCCAAAGACGATCTGAAACTCTTTCACGTAGTTGATTCTGTAGACGAAGCCATGGCTCTCCTGCGGCCGGTTCTCGAGAACGCTCTGTAAAAATGGCCGCTCTGGGAAAATACACATTTCTGGAAGTCCTGAAAGAGGCGGACGCCATAGCGCGGGGCGCCAACCTTTCAGACAAGATCAACCACGCAGTCTACAAGACGATCAAGCAGTGTACCTCCGCGGAATCCGCCAAAAAGGGCGGCCTCTTCACCATCACCACTAACGTTCCCGAGATCATCAATCTTACGAAGAAGGACCTCATCGCAGTCATCAACCGGTTAATCGCGGATAAGGTTGTAATCCAGCTGTTCCGTCTTGAGTACGACAAAGGATCCAACTCGCTCAAAGTGGTGCCGTGTTTCATCTGCTACCCAACCAGCGAACGGGAGAGTCCGCTTCAGCTGTACGGTGATGTCAACGAATCCTCAATGCGTGCGTTGGACGGGCTTCTCGATGCGCGTCCGCCGTTTGACCAGGCCGCTTTTTATGCCGACCTCGAAAACGACCTGGCTTCCGACAAGATGCCCGACCCCCGGACCCTCTCTCATACGGTGGTGGACATCTTTTCAGGCATTCATGCAAGCAAGTTCGATATTATTCCGCCGGCGGAACTCATCAACGGCACCCTCAAGGAACTGGAAGAAGAACTGGTGTTCCGCGGAAAAGTCGCGCGCGTAGTAGACTACGGTCTGGTTCCTATCAGAGAAAGCGAAATCATGGACCGCTACGAAACAGCGGCGGATGTTTTCCTGGGTAAAGTGGTGGACAGACACGCCGTAAAAGGCGGAGCCATCAGACGCGAATTTGAGCCGATCAACACGGAAGAGGCGCTTTACTATGCGGATCCGCACGCGGTGCCCACGGTTGATTTTACGATCCGTAAAGCCCAGGTCCTGAAAAAAACGGTCCTCGCAAATCCTACACGCGGCGCCGGCGTGCGTTATCCGGGAGCTTTAACCGTTGAACTTCTTCTGAACCTGGAAGCCAAGGCCCGGACACGTTATCAGGACAAGTGGCGCGTTGAACAGAACCAGCATCACCAGGAATTCAAGCGGAAACTCATGCATTCGGCAACATGGTTGGATGCAATCGCCTTCTTCACTGAAGAGAAAGCCCAGGCCACCGCTCCGGAATTCTGGAAGCGCATCACGAACGACAAAGATCTGATCCACGGCACATGGGAAGAACCAACGACCACCGTGCATGTATTCGTCCGCAATGACCAGTCCGCATTCCGCATCCTGGTGCGGGGGATGGCGGACCTGCCTCCGTCGCAGCACTGGCAGATCCTGGCCATGAAGTCCACTCTGGAGGACCATGAAGACCGATACCGTGAATTGTTTGAAGACCCCGAGTTTGTGAGCCAGTACGGATCCCTGCTGCGTATCGCATACATGGACTACATTCCGTGGTTCTTCCGTCTGCTTCTTCAGTTTGGCATCAAGTTGTTTCTGGACCGTAGCTTCCGCATCGCGAAAGCCAAGATCCAGAGGGAGCAGGAAGGACGCGCGGGACGCAACCGGGAACAGGCGCAGGCCGTCCGCGCCGCGCGGGAAGAGGAACTGAAGACGGCCGTGGACAAGGCGCGGAGCACTGCCATGACGATTCAGGTGTACGACGTCCTTGACCGCTTTTATCTTCAGGAAAACAAGATCCCCACGGTGAGTGACGTTCGCAGCGCGTGCTCGGACGTGCCGCCGGAGGCCTTCCTGGATCTGCTGAAGAGCCAGAAATTTCAGATCGCCGGCGCCTCAACGTCAATGGAAGACGGGATTCTTCTCTACCCTTTGAATCATGAATGGAGAACCCGTGTGGCCCGGCTCCGACGCGTATTTGACCGCATTGAAAAACAGGGAAAAGACGAGGAGTTGCAGAGCCGTCTGAAGAAGATCCGGAAGTACATGAGCAGGATTGGGCCGGGCGCTGAGCCCGCGGAGAGCGACGACGACCCCTACGAGCGTTTTGGCCGCGAAGTGCAGAAAGTGAAAGAGAAAGAGGCGCGGGCGCAGAAGGTTTCCGTGGGCAGCGGCGATGAACTCGATGTCTAGGAGTCTTGTGCGGCGCACTGACACGGCGCGCAAACGCGGCCAACGTTATTTGTAAAAAAAGATTGTGCGGTCGGCAAGAGCCGCCGGAAGTGCGAAAAAAATAATCAGGGAGTGCGTTCATGTCCATGGGTGAAGACAGAGGGGTGGAAGAGGAGTTAGGCCGTCTAAAAGGGGAGTTGAAAGACCTTCGGGACGAGCTGGACGCCATCAAAGAGTCGCCGTACCTCCAATCCTCCGTCAAGAAGCTGTTCTATGAGGTGGAAATTGACCGCACGGAAGTAATGAACCGGGAAATGGGCCACCGGATCAACGAAAAACACGGTACGATGTATGAAGTGAAAAACCAGGCGCGGCGTTTTGCCCACCTCCTGGGACTCGATGCGGACATGGTCCGCGTCATGGTAACAGAAGCCCTCCAAAACATCATTGAACACGGCTACGGACAGTACTGCAGCGTACACCTGGAGATCAGAAACGACTCTGTCAACCCCTGTCTAATCAGCACCTTCAAGCACGAACTGCCCCCGGGAAGCCGGTACACACTCACGGACATCAACAACAATGCCTTGAAGGGGGACGTTACCTCGGAGCATTTTGATTTCGAGAGCGCGCGTGGACGCGGGCGGCCGCGTGCTCGCCCCCGGCATCGTGGACATCCACACCCACTACGACGCCCAGCTCACCTGGGACCCCTTCGCCACCCCGTCCCCCGCGCTCGGCGTGACCACGGTGGTGATCGGCAACTGCGGCTTCACCATCGCGCCCTGCCGCCCCGCCGACCGTGACCTCACGCTGCGCAACCTCACCCACGTCGAGGGCATGGCCCTGGAGGCGCTGCGAGCGGGCGTCCACTGGGACTTCGAGACGTATCCCGAGTTCCTCGACGCCATGGAGCG
>JACPZR010000184.1 GCA_016195395.1 Spirochaetia bacterium | reverse complement strand
GAAGTCTCATACTGACCATTTAAAATCCAGGAAATCCGCCCAAGCGTCTTTCAGGGACGCGGGGACTAGATCACGGCGCCGGGCATTTTCCAATGCCTCTTCCGTTCCGACATTCACCACGCTCCCAGCCCACACACGACCGGCCAGCTCACGAGAGGCTCCACGTGATTTCCAAATGGGGCCCAGCTCGGCGTACGTTCCCGATTCTATGTCGTCACAGACGCGCGGGCTTATGACAGAGCAACCCATATAGTAGTATCGGCCGGGATTCGCGGGGCGCAGGAAACTTTCTGTGTCAAGGTCCCAGCCGGACTCATTGGATCCATCTGCTTTGCGTTCCAAAGACAGGCAGCTTACCGCCCCGGTCCGTTTCAGTATTTCCAGCGCATAACGTGGATGGTCTGTTTCGTCCGCGGATAAAATCATGTCGGGATTCACCAGCACGAACGGCTCATCTCCAAAATATTCCAAGGCCTTGCAGATACCTCCGGCGGTGCCCAGAATTTTCGCTTCATCGGAAAATATCAGGCGAAAATGCGGGAAGTCTTTGAGCGCCGACCGGATCTGGTCGCCTTTGTAGTGGAGATTGATCACACACTCCTCCGTTCCCCAGCGTTTGAGCTGAAAGAGCGTGTACAGAATCATCGGGACTCCGCGAACCTCGAGAAGCGGCTTGGGTCGGTCCGCGGTCAACCGGCCCATCCGTGTTCCAAACCCCGCCGACAGCACAAATGCCTTCATCGAGAATGTCTGCCCTCAACAGCCGCGTCAATCGCTGGCTGGATTATACGTTGGAAAGCGCTCACAAACACAAAGGCCGAGTCCGGCATGCGTGCATTTTGAATGATGTCCTCCGCTCTGGCAACAGACGACTGGATGAAAGAAGCGTGAGAGTCCGATCCCTTTTCAAACGTTACCCACAAATATGTGCCGAGGGCTTTGAGAACCCGCTGCAACGCTTGGGCAAGGTAGAGACCCAGCTCCGGCTTTCTCCCTGACGCCTCGCAATACATTTGGAAGCCGCGCCGACGTTCGTCCGGGGTCCATTCCACGTACGGGTCATATAGGAAGCTTGCCAGATCATACCATGGCAGGCCCATGCGCGCATCCTGAAAATCTATGACCGTGTAGCGTCCGTCCGCGTCTACAAGCACGTTACGCGCATGAAAATCCCGGTGGGTCACGACTGAGTCCGGGTGCCGCGCAAGCATGTCGCACAACTCAGAGAGAAACATCTGAAACTCAAACGACACATCAAAAGAAATTCCAAGAGCACGGACCGCATACTCGAGCTTCGAGAGCATGAAGTCGATTTCCCATTGCAGTTTCGGTGCGTCAAAGCGGCGCGTGGAAACCGGCGCGGCGGGGGCTACGTTGTGAATCTGAACCAAAAGTGCGACGGTCTTCTCGAGAATGACGGAACGTTGTTCTTCATCTCCGCTGGCACGCTTGAGCTCATCGGCAAGGTCGTCGCGGCCACCGTCGCTCAAGAGGAGCCAGCCTTTCTGCTTTTCCTCTGCGTGAATGCGCGGCACAGGGATTCCCGCTTTTTGGAAGTGCAATGCTACGGTGACAAAGTCGCTCCAGGATTCTCCGGCTGGGTTCATCCCGGAGCAGAGAACAAAGGAGGTTCCAGATTGTGTGAACCGGATACGATGATACGACCTGGAGGATACTTCCTGCCGGATTGTTTCCAGTTCATAGGGGCCGCTTGAGTCCGGACCCAGAGCTGCTTGAGATAGGAATGCGTCCAGGCCTTCCAGCGGCATCACATCAAATCGTTAACCATGTTTCCAAAACGTTCAAGCCCTTTCCTGAGGCTTGTCTCGTCGAGGGCATACGAGATGCGAAGGCCACGATCATCCCCAAAGGCGATGCCTGGAACAGCGGCCACTTCGTAGTGGTCCAGAAGATGCGCGCACAGCACCTTTGAGTCTGATTCTTCCGTCCCTTTCTTCTTCAGGGCTTGAAACTTTGGTGTCTGGTAGATATCGGTCAGGTCCGGGAAAATATAGAAGGCGCCCTGCGGCATGTTGGTCTTGGTGCCGGGAATCGCTTGGAACATCCGATGGACCAGACCGCGACGCTGTTCAAAAGCCCGCCGCATCTGCTCCACGCAGTCCTGCGACTCCAAGAGAGCCGCCACGGCCGCGGCCTGCGCAATGGAACACGGGTTCGATGTGCTCTGTCCCTGGATCGTCTCCATGTTTTCAATGATCTGCGCATCTCCCGCGCCAAAACCGATCCGCCAGCCTGTCATGCTGTAGGCCTTGCTCACGCCGTTCACAACGAAGGTGCGGCTCTTCAGCTCAGGCATCAACAGGGGAAGGTTAAAAAACCGCAGACCGTCGTAAATGATGTGTTCATAAATGTCATCACTGACGATCAGCAAATCGGGAAACTCGAGAAGCACTCGCCCGATCTCGAGCAACTGTTCTTTTGTGAACGTTGCCCCGGTGGGGTTGGAGGGGGAGTTGATGATGACGGCTTTTGTGCGCGGGGTGATAGCCTTGCGAAGTTGGTCGGCTGTGATCAGATAATTCTGTGCCACAGGGCAATAGACGATCACCGGTGTCCCTTCCGCCAACCTTACCATGTCAGCGTACGACACCCAATACGGAGCGGGGATGACAACCTCGTCGCCCGGGTTGATGACAGCTTGAAACAGGTTGTATAGAACCTGTTTGCCCCCGGTTGACGCAGTCACCTGGGAAGGCGTATACTCGAGCGAGTTCTCGCGGCGGAATTTTTCGATGATGGCTTTCTTGAGCGCCGGCGTGCCGCCGACTCCGGTATACTTTGTCTGACCTTCTTCGATTGCTTTGATGGCGGCGCGTTTGATGTGGTCGGGAGTGTCGAAGTCCGGTTCCCCTGCGCCAAAACCGATGATGTCCTTGCCGGCTGCGCGCAGTTCTTTGGCGCGCGCGGTCACTGCGAGCGTGGGCGATGGTTCAACGACCCCTAGTCGAGATGCGTAAAATCGGGTCGACATTCTGACTGCTCCCGGCCGCGATTTATGCAGCCCGGAGCCATTCCGGTGAAAGCGGTCAAAATGGAAATGGATTTTTAGTTGGGCACACGAATTTTGGCCGTATGATTGAAGTCGCTCTGTACCGACCGGAAATCCCTCCCAACACGGGGAATATTGCGCGCCTCTGCGTGGGTGTTGGGCCTCCACGCAGACTGGGAGACGTTTCGCAGTCATGCAACGGCCGTAGACCGCCCCGTAGTGGCCGTGACCAAATTCGGAACCGTCCATCATTGGGATCATACGTTTAAGGGAAACGAAATTCTACTGATGGGAAATGAGACGAGCGGACTTCCAGACTATGTTCGTCAATGGGTGGCAGACAGCAGCAACGGGAGACTTGTGCGGATCCCGATGCTCCCCCATTTCCGCTCGTTGAATCTCAGCAATTCTGCGGCCATCGTTCTCTACGAAGCGCTGCGACAAAGCCACTCTGTTGTTTTTCCAATTCCTGGATGACCCGACGCCGGTATTAGAGAAGGCTCTGCACAAATTTCGGAAGGTTCTCCCCGGCTGGTCCTTGAATGAACTCATCAGCCCATTGCGAAATCTCCGATCGCTCCACGTTGAACTCCACAACGCGCGCACCTGCGCTTCGGCCGGATCGCACCAGGTCAGCCGGC
>JACPZR010000183.1 GCA_016195395.1 Spirochaetia bacterium | reverse complement strand
TTTCAATGCAAATCGGGAGACAGATTGTGAGCGATTACAATCGGATTGGGCTTGTGGGGAGACTAACGAAAGACGTAGAACTCAAATGGACGTCGGCCAAGAAAGCGTATATCGACTGTTCTTTGGCCGTGCATCACTGGTCTAAAAAAACCGACGATACCGACAAAAAGAAAGATGACGACGTATCGTTCTTCGAAATCCGGGCATGGGCCCATACGGCGGAATTTATAGCGAAGAACTGTGGAAAGGGAACGCGGTTGTTGGTGGACGGATATCTTCGTCAACACAGATGGGAAGGGAGAGACGGAGAAAAAAGGATGCGGGTGGTCGTTTATTGCCAATCGGTTCAGGTGTTGTCGTCTGCGTCCGGCAAAGAAAGTGGCGGTGCTGTAAATGGAGGAAAAACAGGAGGTCAAAAAAATCAGGAACAGGAGGAGGAAATGCCTTGGGAAGATCCGTTTGGAGCGGGTGCGGAAATTCAAATATAGCGAAAACGGCGAAACGAAAAGCGGAAAGGCGGTGATAATCGGGAACGGTATGTAAAAAAGCTTGACCGTCGGAAGGCGTTCGCTCATCGGCGACTTCCATCTGGCCGCTCCCGCTTCCTCCTGGACGCATCGCGTTGGCGGTGTTTCTTGGTGGAAGCGGGCCGGTGGTCGGCCCCATGGGTCGGCGGCTGCCCACAACCAGCCGAAGCGTCCCCGTGTGGGGGGGAGGTTTTCGATGGAAACCGTCGTTGCTGTTCTGATCTCGACTCTGGTCTCGGCTGGAAAGCTCGCGATCCTGTTTGCTTGGGCGAGAGTAATGCTGGCGATTCGAGTCGGGTAAGAACCAAGTCAGGCGGTGTCCGCGCTGATGCGCGGGCGCCTTCGGACGGTCAATGGTCCAAATTCGAAGAATACCGCGTTCTGTTGGACGATTTTAGGCGGTGGCTTTCTTCTTCTTGCGTCCGGCGGCCCAGATCGCCTTGAACTCTGGGGCGAGCATTTGGTGCAGCTTTTGCGTGCTCTCTGTG
>JACPZR010000182.1 GCA_016195395.1 Spirochaetia bacterium | reverse complement strand
TCACCACCGCCGAACTGGTTCTTGACCGGGCCCTTCCGGCCTATGCAGCGTTGACCGCGGGAAAGGCATTCAGCGGACGAACCCCTGTTTTGGGGAAATACTATATCGGCACCTACTCGCCCATTCTGAACGGCGGAGTGAGCGTTGGAGCCGTCTTTGTAGGACTGGAATTTGAAGAGGCAACGCGGAGCTTGAAAGAAAAGGTCCGTTCCGTCAAGATTGGAGACACCGGCTACCCCTACGTTCTAGAGAATGCCCCCGGTAAGGATCGCGGCACGCTCGTCATCCACCCCGCGCAGGAAGGGAAGAATATCATCGATTCCAAAGACTCCGACGGGCGCCTTTTCATTCAGGATATGTTGAACCGCGGCAACGGTGTCACCGAGTACCCATGGATCAACAAAGAACGGGGCGAGACCAGTCCACGCTTAAAAATTGCGGCCTTCAATTCGTATGATCCTTGGAACTGGGTGGTGGGGAGCGGCTCCTACCTGGATGAACTGACGCGTGACGGGCGCATGCTTGTATACCTCGCGGCCGGTCTCATCGTTGGTTTGAGCGTTATCCTTTTGGGTGTTTTCTACTTCCTCACACGCCGCCTCGTGCTTCTTCCTGTGGATGAGCTACGCGGAATCATCCGCCGCGTTGCGCAGGGCGATTTCCGAGAATCGCAGACGTCGCATGTAGTGGATAGAAGCAAGGACGAGGTGAGCAGACTGAAGAAAGACGTATTGTCGTTCCGGGCAGAAATCCGCGCTCTGGTTCAGAAGATTCAGGCGGCTGTCGATGAGCTGGCCGCCTCTTCATCAGAGATGTCTGCCACATCTGAAACGTTTGCGCGGAACGCGCAGGGACAGTCGGCCACATCGGAGGAAATTTCCGCCGCAGTGGAAGAGATTTCAGCTGAGATGGACGGCATTGCGGACGTAACGGCAAGTCAGATGACCAATCTCGATTCCCTGCTGGAGCAGATGCGCGCGCTGACGGATACCATCAGCAGGGTTGAGACCAGTGTTGTGCGGGCCCTGGATTTTGTGACTTCAGTGGAATCGGATGCGCGTCACGGAGAAGAATCGATCGGCTCAATGACGGCCTACATGAATAACGTTCTGAAAAGTTCCGGCGAGATGACAGCCGCGGCAAAAATCATCAGCGACATATCCGATCAGATCAACCTCCTCTCTTTGAACGCCTCTATTGAAGCGGCGCGGGCGGGGGAACAGGGACGCGGGTTCGCTGTTGTTGCCACCGAGATTTCCAAACTGGCTGACCAGACCGCAGCGAGCATCAAAGACATTGACAACCTCATCCAGAAATCGGGATCAGAAATCAAAGAGGGGATCAGTTCTGTGGAGGATTCAGTTGGAATCATCCGCCGCATCATACGCGGAGTAGGTGACATCGCTGCGGCCATCTCTGAAGTACCGCCGGTCATGAAGAACCAGAACACCTTGAATGAATCGGTAAACACGCATGCGCGGGCTGTGAAAGAACGCTTTGTGGATATTCGGAATGCGGCAGTAGAACACAGGAACGCCTTGAAAGAGATTACGGAATCCGTGGGGCACATCAATCAGCTGACGCAGGCCAACGCGGCCGGCGCGGAAGAGATGGCCGCGACCGCTGATTCAAACGCGCGGGTTGCGCAGACACTAAAAAAAGAAACGCAGTTCTTCAAGGTATAAACTGCGCTTGCGCGGCGCGCCCTCCGGGAAATCCTGCATCCATGAGCCGGCTGAACTTCAGGCTTTTGGCACAGGCGGAAGGGAGTTCCGCACGGGCGGGCGTGTTTCAGACGCTGTCCGGTGAGGTACGCACACCTCTCTTTATGCCTGTGGGCACCAATGCCAGCGTCAAAGCCCTTCGCGTAGAAGATCTGGCGGCCGTGGGATCCCAGATTCTTCTTGCCAATACCTATCATTTATTGCTGCGCCCCGGACCTGTGGTTTTCGAAAAGCTGTGGGGCATACACCGCATGACAAAGTGGTCCGGCGCCTTTCTGACCGACTCCGGAGGGTTTCAGATCTTTTCTCTTCCGCATGCGCGAAGCATGAGCGAAGAGGGCGCTGCGTTTCGCAGTTATGTTGACGGGCAGACAATTATGCTCACTCCGGAACTGAGTATTGCCACCCAGAGAGCCATCGGGAGCGATATTATGATGGCCCTGGATCAGTGTGTCCCCTCAACGTCCGATTTTGAAACCGCGAGGAAGGCCGTAGATCTCACGCACCGATGGGCGGAGCGCTCGCTCGAGGCGCGCGGGGATTCACAGCAGGCGTTATTCGCGATTCTTCAGGGAGCGCTCCACAAAGACCTGCGCGCGGAAAGCGCGGAGATTCTTTCACGGATGGATTTCGACGGCTACGCGATCGGTGGGTTGGCCGTTGGAGAGACAAAAGTCGAACGGGAAGAGCACACGACGTACGCGGCCCGCCTGATGCCCGTGAACAAACCGCGTTACTTGATGGGTGTGGGAACCCCGATTGACCTTTTGGAATCTGTGCATGCCGGGGTCGACATGTTTGACTGCATTATCCCCACGGCGCTCGCGCAGCACGGCATGGCATTCACTTCCCAAGGGAAGAAAAGAATCACGCGCGTTGTCTACAAGCTGCTTGATGAGGCGTTGGATCCTGCGTGCGACTGCTATACATGCGCAAACTACAGTAAGGCATACGTACACCATCTGTTCAAGGCATCGGAGCCGCTTGCCTGGCAGCTAACGTCAATCCACAATCTCAGGTTCTACCACACTCTGATGTCGAAGATTCGGGCGCATATTTTGGACGGGACCTTCCTCTCCTTCTACCGCGCGCAGAGAGAGCTCCTGGTTCAGCCGGATTTGGAATACCCTTCGGGAAAGCGGCCAAGGCTCCGCGCCCCCAGGGACTTTGAGCGACGCGGCGCATTCGCCGTGCAGCAGTTAACGGACGGATCTTTCAGTATCAAGGATGTAGGTTCCGGCGAAGTCATGCACCCCGGGGCCGACCCAAACATAGAAGCCGAAAAACTGTATGTGGACCAGTCGGACCTCAAGGAACGGCTTCTGGCCGGAGACACAAGGGAACTCATCATATGGGATGTGGGTTTGGGAGCGGCCTACAATGCGATGGCGGCCATGCGCGCGTATGAAAGCTTTGCCCGCAGCCGCATTGACCTTGAAACAATCCCGGCACTCAGGATCGTGAGCTTTGAAAACGATGTCGACGCCCTGCGTCTGGCCCTGATGAACGTTGGCCGCATGCGTCACCTAAAGCATCCCGCTCCGCACGTTCTTCTGGAGGAAAGGGCTTGGAGTTCCAAGTATCTGCCGCTTCGCTGGGACTTGTTGGAGGGGGACTTTGCCGAGCGCATGCGCGATGCTCCTGCTCCTCATCTTATCTTCTTTGATCCGTTCTCTGCCAAGACAAATCCCGATATGTGGACGCTCGCCACCTTCGGTGCCATTTTCGCCAAGTGCGGTGACGGCGACACAGAACTGTTTTCGTACACGGCATCCACCCGCATTCGTGCGGCGCTTCTTGCTTCAGGATTCTTTGTGGCAAAAGGCCTTGGAACGGGAAGCAAGACGGAGACAACGTTTGCTCTGACCAAGGCAGCGATACTGCGGCGTGGATCCGGGAAGCCCCCGGACCTTCTTGGGACCGACTGGCTTTTGCGCTGGTCCCGCAGCGATGCCCGGTTTCCGCTCGATGTGTCCAGACAGGATGAGGATGCTGTCACCCGGCGGATCCAGAGCCATGAACAATTTCAAAACATGCCCGCTGCACTCACATGAATTGTCTACCAGTTAGGCTAACCATCGTGCTTTTGCTTGGGTGAAAACGACCCATTCCGGGGATTGACATCGGTATTTTTTGCGCGCATAATGCGGGATAGTGATGAAAGCGGAGAAGCCCGGCACTCTGTATTCCCGGCAGCCTGCCGGAGGCGCCGGGACGTTAGAACGGGTTCTCAGTGAATCCTCAAGGATGGCCGGCGAGATTGCAGCGCTCAACGAAGTGGCGCGGCAGGTGAACGCATCGGAAGGCTTGGACCAGATCCTCGACAAGATATACGATTATCTGCGCACAACGTTCGGTATCAGCCAGCTGTGGCTGGTCCTCGTGGATCCGGTCAGAAACGAATTTGTTGCCCACTCTCATGCGCCCGGTATTCTCTCAACGCCCAGTTTTGAGCTCTTTGCGGCCGGCTTCCGAGCGCCGATCCGGCCGGAGACCGGCACACTGTATGCCACCTATTCCCGCCGCCGTGTGGTCCATTTTCGAAGAATGCCGCGGGGCACACCGGCCCCCGTAGACCAGCGGATTTTAGAGCATGTCAGCTTGGTATCATTTGCCCAGTTTCCCCTGATCATCCAGGACAACGTTATCGGGATTTTCTGCGCCGCAAGAGGCAGCGATTCCTTGAAGCTGTCGCGATGTGATGCGGATTCCATAGGCCGTCTCTGCGAGCATGTAGCGGGCGCAGTACGCAACGCCCATCTCCTGGTCCGTATGGAGCAGGCCAGAAAGCAGGCAGAACAATCGGCGCGGGAAATCCAGGCGATGAGTTATTTCACGCGGCGGATTAACGCGAGCACGGAAGACCCCGACGCGATTCTGAAACAGGTTCTCGACTACTGCTCCACCAACTTCGGCATCCAGAGTCTGATTGTTCAGCTTGTGGATTACGAAAAGAACGAACTATACACGTACACCACAAGCTATCCTGAAAGCGATCCTTCCATCGGCGAGTACAGCAGGTCCCACCGCGTCCCTCTGGATGCCAGGGGCGGAATCCTGCATACGATATACCAGCACAAGAGGCCCTTCTATATGCGTCGCTTTCGCAGCAAAGGCCTGGCGCCTATTGATCGTCAGATCATAGAGGGATTGAATATATCCGGGTTTTTGGGAGTGCCTCTGATGGTGAATGGCGCCGTGATCGGTCTGGCTTTGTTCACTTGTTCTGACAAGTGCATGACGCTTTCGCGGCAGGATGTCCTGCGCATATCCGCATTCTGTGATCAGATTGCAGGGGCTGTCCGCACATCACAGCTTCTGCGTGAGACCAAGGCCGCGCGGGAGGCGCTCGCTGAGGCTGACAGGCAGAAGACGGCTTTCTTTCAGAACGTTTCCCATGAGATACGCACGCCCTTGACATTGATTGCCGGGCCGTTGGAGACCGCGCAACGCAGAGCGGAGCCCTTGGATACCGCAACATTAGAAATGATTCTGATGAATACGCGGCGCCTCCAAAAGTTGGTGAATCAGCTTCTGGATTTTCAACAGGTCAGCGCCGGGAAGATGACCGCATCCGGGACCACTGTGGATATTTTGAAGTTCCTGTGGGACACGTCCCAGGCATTCATCCCCTATGCTGAGAAGCACGGAATAGAATTGCTTGGGGATCTTCCCATGACCTTACCTCTGGTAAAATTTGACGTTGATCATCTGGAGAAGTGCCTGTATAACTACCTCTCCAATGCCTTGAAATTCACCCCGACGGAGGGAAGGATCACGATCTATGCGCGGGCTTTTGCAGATGACGCAAAGCCGCACGTTCGTCTGGAAATCAGGGACACCGGTCCGGGAATTCCCGCAGACAAAGTGTCCCGGCTCTTTCAGCGTTTCGGATATTCAGAGGGGTCCCTCACCAAGGAACACGCGGGCACAGGGATTGGACTCTCCTTGGTCCGCCAACTCGTGGAACTGAACGGCGGCCGTGTAGGTGTGGAAAGCAAAGAAGGGCAGGGCTCCACTTTCTGGTTTACGGCGCCGCTTTCGCTGGACCCCGCGGCCGTTCCTGATCCTGCGCCCCCCGCGCGCGCGATGTGGAGCCTTATCCATCAGGACCAAAGCGGTGAAGGGCCCTCATCCGGCGTTGTCCGACCGCCTCCCGGCACACGCACGCTGCATCGCATGCTTATTGTAGAAGACAACCGTCAACTGCGCGACTACATGATATCAATCTTTGCGCGCGAGGGCTTTGAAGTGTTTTGGGCTTCCGACGGCGCCGAGGGCCTGGCACAGACGAAATCCAAGAAGCCTAACATCATTCTCACGGACCTCATGATGCCTCGAATGTCAGGAATTGACATGATTTCTGAAATCAGGGGGCTGGCGGGTTTGAGAAACATTCCGATTGTGCTTTTAACGGCAAAGGCGGATGAGTCTACCAGGTCCGAGGTGCGCCGCGCCGGCGCGGACGATTATCTTGCGAAGCCCTTCAGTGATATGGAGCTGATCTCTATTGTGCAGAACAGCCTGTCGTTGAAAGCGCGCGAACGGGAATTGAGCAGGGATCTTGAGCATGCAAGAGTGATTCAAAGGGAGCTCCTGCCGTCGTTCATGCCCGCGGCTCCGGGTCTGGACGTTGCAGCGTTATATCAGCCGGTGGAGCAGGTGGGCGGCGACCTGTACGACTTTGTGCAGTTCCCGGACGGGAGCCTTGGTGTCTTTTTGGCGGATGTGTCCGGCCACGGAATCCCGGCAGCGATGATCGCATCGGCAGCGAAGATCGTCCTTGCCATGGGCGGGGGACGCACAACGTCTCCCGGATCATTCCTCAGCATGTTGAATGACCAACTGTACGGCCGGATTGGCGGCAATTTTTTAACGTGCTGGTACGGGATCGTGAGTCCAGATCGCGCGAGCCTGCGTTTTGCGAGCGCGGGACACCCGGCGATCATGCTTCTGCGCAACAAACGCCACAGCTTCCTCAAAGCGACGGGGGGCTGCGTGGCGGTGCGGAGCCTCGCCACCTATCAGGACCAGACCGTTGCGCTCGAATCTAGAGACCGTCTCTTCATCTATTCCGACGGCCTCATAGAAGCAAGATGCTGCAAAAACGGCGAAATGCTGGAAGAGCACAGACTGGCCCGGCGGGCAGAAGATACTATGGAACTCTCCCTGGGTGTGCAGCTTCACGAGCTGTTTCAGGCCGGCCTCGATTGGTGTGACTTTCATCCCTTTGAGGACGACGTCACCATGGTCGCCATTGAAGTGGCCTGAACTGCTGTCTTGCCTGGCTCTCAAAATACCGCAATAAAAAGCTTGCCGAAAATCGCTTCCCGCACCTCTTAATTATGGAGGGAAAGTTATGGTTCGACCTCATAGTCGCATTTGTCTCTTGGCGGTCTTCTCCATGCTGGCGCCGTCGGGTTTGGCCGCGCTCCCCATCCGCTTGGCGGCCGATGAACTTACAGCCGCGGCCGCTCAGTTCCCCCGCCCCGTGGCGGACCAGCGTCGCGAGGAAGCGTATGAGGCGCTGGGACGTGTTCTTGCGCGGAGCGTCATCCAGGACGGAGAGGCCGCGGTCGGAGGCATCCGCGTTATGCGAATTGCGAGCGCGGATTACAGGCTGGGTGCGGACATCATCACTCTGGACACCGTGGCCCGGCCCTCAAATCATCTGCAGAGTCTTGTCACGGGGTACATCCAAGAGGCCTTTGCGGACGAACCCGATGCACGGGACACAGCAAGGCGTGTTCTTTGGTACAATGCCATTTTACGCACTAATCCCGGACTTGTTGAAGAACGTTATTCCGAAGCCGTTGGTCAGCGTGTGGAAAAACAGTTCGTCGGTCTCCCGGAGCGTGCGGACAGCTGGCCGGGAAGGTCGCAGGTCTTTCTCCCAACGCGCGCTCTGCGCGGAGGCGGTTCAGCCATCGGGCGCGGCGGCGACTCTTCCTCCAGGTGGCGCCCGGAACCCGCAGGCACGTCGTCCGTAACGGAGCACCCTACGCCTTCCGTGGACAGGCTGGTCCAAATGCCTGTGAGGCCCGAGATGGTTCCCGCCAAGTCATCGCCTCTTCCGGAAACGAACAGTACCCCCGCACAGAATACACCGCGCCCGGAGACATTCCCCGGGCAGACCGGACCGCGCACGGCCCCCGCATTGGACCCGGGGCCGTCAACGAGGAACAGACCGCCGTCAAGAGAAGAACCGCATAACGTCATTCCCCGACCGGAATCGCGGCCCCGCCATCATGAAAACCCCCGCGCCCCAACGCGCGAAGACAAACCTCATCCGGCTGATACGCCGCAGAAGCCTGATGTCCGCAAAGGCGATGGTGAGTCGCGCCCTCGGGGACACGATCACGAGGATGGCGACAAGGAAAAGGGACAGAAAGGGGCTCAAGGGGGAAGACCGGAGTCCAAGAAGGGCGGTGGCGACGGGGGGAGCTCCCCGGGCAGAGACTCTCTCTTGCCCGCGAAACCGGGGCCCATCTTTGAACATCACACGCCACAGAGTCGCGGCCATAGGGAGGAGCCGGGCTCCACTGTCCCATCTGTTCCGCACACGCCGGGCCCCGCTTCCCACCCGGAGGGCCTGTCCGGGCATTCTCATGGGGGTCATACACCGTCCTTGAGCCACGCGCATAAGTGAGGCGGTGGCAGCCGTCGCACTGAAAAAAGGGTGACGCTGACGAGGGGGGATATATTCACTATAAAATTAATGCTACTCCGCACCTTGTGCTATTCTTTGCGCTTTCGGGGGTGGATTCTATCAGCCTTGGCAGTGGCGCCGGCGTTCTTC
>JACPZR010000179.1 GCA_016195395.1 Spirochaetia bacterium | reverse complement strand
CCCGGATCGATTGGTGGAAGAGCCCCACGGCCGGCGTGAACGAATACGAACCGTCAATGTTTGCGGGGATGGCCGGGGGACGGTCACGATACGGTGGGCGGGCACTCGAGCAGCCGACGATCGCAGCTCCCAGGACCAAGAGGGCCGACCCCAGACAAAGCAGCAGACGAGGCTGCGATGACGTCAAAAAAAACGATTGTGTTCTTGGCTCCGGCCTCCAGCGTATCGCCGATGATGTTTGAAGTGCTCTCATGGAAACGACGAATCTCTCTCTGGGGCTCCCGGAGTGCAATGATCGCGGGCGCAATCCTTGTGTCCAGCCTGATCGCATGCGGCGGGGCGGGGAAGAAGACAGGCCCCGGGGTGGAGTTGGTAGACTGCAATTACTTCTGGCCCAAACAGTCGGTTCACGTGTGCATCAAGGACATGCCCAAGAAAGAATGCGAAGACCTGTTTACTGTCCCATATTTTGACCGTGAGAAGGACTGCGTGTGCAGCCAGCCGGGCCGCAAGGCGGAGCAGGTGAAGGGCATGGGCTATATTCAGTACAACTGCAAATGACGCGCTACGATCTCGTCTGCATCGGCGGCGGCCCTGCCGGCCAGAAAGCCGCCATACAGGCGGGGAAGATCGGAAAAAAGGTGGCCCTGATTGATTCGGGCGAGCGCTTGGGAGGAGTTTCCGTGCATTCCGGCACGGTGCCGTCCAAAACCATCCAGGAGATCAGCCGCTTTCTTTACAGGCTGAAAAATGAATCGCGCCAGGGTCTGCGGATTCACGCGCCCGCCAACCTCTCTATCCAGCAGATTCTCTCCCGCAGCCGGATTGTCGTCCATGTGGAAGAAGACCTGGCGGAAGACCAGCTGGAACGCAATCATGTAGAGGTCATCCGGGGCACAGGGCGACTGGATGGTCCGCACAGAGTCGCTTGGAAGGGTCCTGAGGGCGAGGGTGTCATTGAGGGAGAGTACATCGTTCTTGCCACAGGCTCGCGTCCCCGCCGGCCCAAGGGCATTCCCTACGAAGATCAAGTTTTGTACGACTCTAATGGCGTTATGCAGCTGCGCAAACTTCCCTCGAAACTTGTGGTTGTGGGCGCGGGCATTATCGGCTGCGAGTACGCCACGATATTTGCGAACCTCGGCGTCCAAGTCGATTTGTTCGACATTGCGGATGCCGTCATTGGATGGGCGGACCGTGAAATATCGGAAACGTTGACCAACTGCATGCGCCTGTCCGGCGTGCGCATTCATTTGAACGATACCATCACTTCCTATGAAAAGAAAGACGGGATGCTCCGCGTCATTTCGCAGCAGGGAAAGATTTTGGACGTTGATCAGGCGTTGATCTCCAAAGGCCGGGAAGGAAACGTTGAACATCTGGGGCTTGATACCGTGGGCCTTGCCGCCACGGACCGCGGCACTGTCAAAGTGGACGAGCACTACCGCACAGAGGTGCCTTATATTTATGCGGCGGGCGACATCATTGGACATCCGGCGCTTTCCAGCACAAGCATGTGGCAGGGCATGTACCTGGCGCGGCACATCTTCCTGGGTGAGGAACCGCGTTTTACCAGAAGCGACATGCCGATCGGCATCTGGACCGTGCCGGAAGTGGCCATGATTGGTCCCACCGAGCAGGATTTGATCGCCAAGGGAGTGAAGTACGGTGTGGGTCGTTCCGACTTTCAGGAAAACACGCGCTCTCAAATCACAGGAGAAACCCGGGGAATTCTGAAGCTTCTCTTTGAGCTGGACTCGCGGCGCCTTCTGGGCGTGCACATCGTTTCTGAAAAGGCCACAGAGCTTCTGGCCCTGGGGCAGGCGGTGGTGCACTTGGGCGGAACCGTGGACTACTTCATTGACCAGATCTTTAATTATCCAACGTTATCCGGTGTCT
>JACPZR010000178.1 GCA_016195395.1 Spirochaetia bacterium | reverse complement strand
GGCGGCGTCAAAAAAGGATCTCGATTGAGCATACTCTACATCTTCATAGACGGCATCGGGATTGGCAAGAACGATCCGGATACAAATCCGTTCGCCCGCTATGCAGGGTCATTCCTCTCCCTTTTGGCCGAAAAGTCACCAGCAAGGCCCCTGCCGGTTGGTTTGACAGCCCGGGAAACAGATGCTGCCATGGGAATCAAGGGGCTGCCGCAGTCGGCCACGGGCCAGACATCGCTCTGGACCGGGGTCAACGGACCTATCCTCATGGGCCGGCACTTAAACGCGTTTCCCGGACCTACGCTTCGTAAGGTCATCCAGGAATATTCAATCATCAAGTGCCTGACAGAAGCCGGCAAAAAGGCCACGCTCCTGAACGCATACAATGACGCGTATCTGAAACGCCTTGAGAAAAAACCCAGGTTCGCAAGCACATCGACGCTGCTCCAGAGAGCCTCAGGCAAACCCCTCTTATCCTTCGAGGATTTGAAAGCCAACCGCGCCATGTACATGGACATCACGCATCACCTGATGCATCAGTTCTATCCGGAGTCGGACAAGGAATTCCCGTTGATGGACCCGTTTGAGCGGGGCCGGGACATTGTGAAGATGTCGCGCGAGTACGACCTTGCCATCTATGAATACTTTCTGACAGACAAAGTGGGACACGCGCAGGATTTCATGCAGGCTGAAACGTTGATCTCCCACTTGGAGCGTTTCTTTGAGGGCATTGCAGCGGAATTGAATCAGGAAACCGAACTTCTGATCATAACGTCGGACCACGGCAACATGGAAGACCTGAGCCGAAAAACGCACACGTCCAATCCGGTGATTACGTACGCGCTGGGGAAAGGGTCAGAACAAATCAATGAGCGTGTGCGCGCTCTGTATGACATCCCGCCGGTTATCTATGATCTTCTGGGCGTGGCCTTCCCCGTGCCGGAAAACGAACGCCCGGAGCCTCACTTGTCAGGCGTTTGATTCTTCCCTGACGAGGGAATCGAATCTTCAAACTGGGAGCGGTCGCGGATCTGCGCCTCTGTCTCTTTCTGCCAGTCGCGGGCCTTCTCTGTATAGGTTCCGGACGGATAATTTTCCACTGCCCGGTTGAATGCTGCGGCTGCGTCCGTATAACGTCCAGATTGGAAGAGAATGATTCCTTTCTTGATC
>JACPZR010000167.1 GCA_016195395.1 Spirochaetia bacterium | reverse complement strand
GAAGGCGATGTGCTTTACCGCATTGCCGACCTCGATCCGATTTGGCTGTACCTCGACATCTACGAATACGATCTCGGCTTGGTGCGCTTTGGCCAGAAGGTCGAAGTGACGGTCGAAGCCTATCCGGGCGAAAAATTCCCCGGCACCATCACGTTCATCGATCCGTTCCTGGACGACAAGACGCGCACGGTAAGGGCACGCGTCAACCTGCCCAATGAAAAAAAGAAGCTCAAGCCGGCCATGTACGCGTCGGCGTCGATCCGCGTGAAGCTGCGCGGCGACGGCACGCCGGAACCGACCGGACTGGAAGGGAAGTACATCTGTCCAATGCACCCCGAAATCGTGCGTGAAAAGGAAGGGAAATGTCCTATCTGCGAGATGCGCCTGGAACGCGTGCCCGCCGTTGCGCCGGTGAAGGAGCATGTTCACAAAGCAGATGCCCACGAGGAACATGGCCCAGATTGCCCCGATGCCAAAGCGGGCAAGGTTCTCGCCATACGTGCGTCCGCCGTTCTCGACACTGGCCGGCGCAAGGTGACCTACCGGCAAACCAAGGATGGTGCGTTCGAGTTGGTTGAACTCCAGCTCGGCCCGCGCGCCGATGGCAAGGATGATCGCGGCAACACGATTAGCTTCTTCCCCGTGAAGTCCGGCCTGAAGGAGGGAGACCGCGTCGTCATCCAGGGCGCCTTCCTGCTGGACAGTCAGCGGCAGATTGAAGGAATGCCCAGCTTGCTGTTTCCCGAAGGGCTTTCTGGTGTCGATCTGCACTCGGGCCACGGAGGCGCCGCGCCGAAGACCCCTGCGAAAACCGAACACAAGCATTGAGACAGGGGGATCACCCATGAGCTATGTCATCCATTTCATTATTGGCTGGTGCCTCAAGAATCGCTTTCTGGTCTTTCTCGCGACCATAGCGATCACGGCCGTTGGCTGGTACTGCTTTCGCCACACCCCAGTGGACGCCATACCGGACATTGGCGAGAAGCAAGTCATCGTTTACGCCGACTGGCCGGGCCGCGATCCGAAAGTCATCGAAGATCAGGTGACATTTCCGCTAACCGTCGGTTTGCAGGGGACGCCAGGTGTGAAGAGCATCCGCTCCATGTCCGGCTTCGGCTTCTCAATGGTCTTCGTGGTTTTTCAGGACAATGTGGATTACTACTGGGCGCGCTCGCGCGTCCTGGAACGAATGAACGTGGCTGCACAAAAGATGCCCGAGGACGGCCAAGGGAGGAAGGTCGTGCCGGTGCTTGGTCCCGATGCCACAGCTCTCGGCCAGATTTACTGGTACACGCTGGAAGCGGACGGGGCTGATCTGGCCCAGCTTCGCTCGCTGCAAGATTGGTATGTTCGCTACCAGCTCCAGTCGGTGGAGGGAGTTTCAGAGGTCGCATCGCTCGGCGGGTTCGTCAAGCAGTATCAGATCGACGTGAATCCCGATAAGATGCGTGCCCATCGCGTGACGTTGATGGACATCCATGAGGCCGTGCGCAGGAGCAACATCGACGTGGGCGCCAAGGTTGTCGAACAGAACGGCTTGGAGTTCTTCATCCGCGGGGCCGGCTTCGTCAAGAGAGTTGAGGACATTGAGAACATCGTCATCCGTCAGGAAGGCGGCACGCCGATCTCGGTCAAAAACGTGGCCACGGTGCAGCTCGGTCCCGATTTCCGGCGCGGCGCGCTCGACAATGCAGGCAAGGAAGCGGTCGGCGGCGTCGTGTTGATGCGCTACGGCGTCAATCCACTGGAAGTCATCAACCGCGTCAAAGAACGAATCAAGGAGATCGAGCCGGGCCTAAAAATCTCGCTGGCGGACGGCACGCAAGCCCCCGTGAAGATCGTCCCCTTCTACGACCGCAGCGACATCATCCATGAAACGATGGACACTTTGACGGAGGCACTGACCGAGGAAGCCATTGTCGTGGGCCTGATTGTCCTGATTTTCTTGCTGCACGTGCGCAGCACGCTCGCCATTTTGCCGACGCTGCCGTTATCGGTCTTGATCGCCTACATCCTCATGTATTGGATCGGCATCGACGGCAACATCATGTCGCTCGCGGGCATCGCCATCGCCATCGGCGACGTGGCGGACATGGGCATCATCATGACGGAGAACATCTACCGCCGGCTGGGACTTGAGCCGGATCGTCCGTATCGCGATGTGGTGTATGACGCCGCCACGGAAGTCGGGGGAGCCATGTTCGCTGCCGTATCGAACACGGTGATCTCCTTCTTGCCGGTGTTCCTGTTGACGGGTCCCGAAGGCAAACTTTTCCAGCCGCTCGCGTACACCAAGACGTTTGCTTACGGGGCATCT
>JACPZR010000171.1 GCA_016195395.1 Spirochaetia bacterium | reverse complement strand
GCCGCTGGCGATGTGATCGAGGACGGCGACCGACATCTCGTCGGCCACGTCGAGGTCGTGATAGTAGAGATGCCGCTTGTCGTACATGGAGCCCAGGCGCAGATACATCCGCATGATCAGAAGATTGGTGTGCATGAACATCAGGTTGCGATACCGGTGGTGTTCGTCTTCTGTCTTGATCTTGCAGAGCGCGGATGCCGGATGCCGGAACCTGGTTCCGAGCGACATGTACAAATAGAACATGCTCTCTTTGATCTGCGGGGCGTTGTAGCCCGGCGGGAGACCGTAGAGCCGGTAGAAGTCTTCAAAGTAGCGGGGTTCCCATTTGCGCTGTTTGAACGGAATCCAGTCTGAAAATTTCACCCACCGTCCGGTGCGGTCATAGTAGTAATTGAGGCGGAGTTCACCGGTGGGCTTTTGTGGATAATAGGGGTCCGGCAGCGCCGTAGTCTTGAACGGCCGCGCCGAAAGCGACGGGGCCAGTGTTGAGATTGTCACGACGGCTGCGCCGGCAAGGCCCATCACCACCCCCTTGGGTCCCGCCGTCCGGGCCCGTTCCAATAGTATGCGCCAACCCACTGTCTATAGGATCGAAGAAAACCGTCCTTGGCATGAAGTGTTTTTGACGACCCAAGGCCCGCCTCTTGAGGCCCAAGCCTGTGCCGTTCTGGCGACTATATCGCGAATTCGTCGATGTGGTTGGCAATGTGCATGGCGTGGGCCAGGTCAAAGTCGGTCTTGGTCATGGTCCCGTACACAAAGTGCTCCGCGAGCGGCCCATTGTAGGCAAGGAAGCGGGTCACCGACGCACGCAGTATTTCCATCCCCTCTTGGAACGACAGGCCCGGCGGCAGGGGAGGCGCTCCCGGAATGGCAGCCGAAAGGTCGTGGTTCATTTCTCCGTGAGATCTGAATCGCCCAAAGACCACCGGGCCCACTGTATGGCGCACCACCCACGGCTTGTTTTCTGGAAATCCTCTGATGGAAAAATCGATGCTCTGTGCGCAGTGGATGAGTACCTGCGCGGCATCCCAAGCTCCCGAGGTCTTCGTGGCCGGAGGAAGCTTTTCCAAATAGGTGAGGGCTTGTGTGAGGTCGGCAAATTTTACTTTGTGCGCGGCGCTTCCTGAACAGGATGCGGCGCTTAAGATAGAGCCCGAGGCCGCAACAGCTGCCGCGTAGGCGCCGGCTTTCTCAATGAATTGCCCACGGGAAATCTTAGTGGTGTCCTGCATGAAGTCGCCTCGCAAGTATTCCCTGCAGACGCGGCCCGATCAATGCTTCAGAGCTTCTGCAAGATTATCGTGAATCAAAACAAAATCAGTCAGGCCTACGATATCCATCACTTTTCTGAAATGAGGATTGAGACCGCAGAATTCCACGCGCTGTTTATTGTCTGTGGCTTTGGTGATGAGACCGATGAGGATGGCAATTCCTGACGAGTTGATGTAGCGAGTCTCATCAAAATCAAGTATGACCCGTTCTTTCTTTTCGCCCGGAATTGTGCTGTAGCACTGAAGGAGCTCTTCCTCAACTTCCGCCGTGATTTCCCCGGACAGACGAATGACAGGAGTTTCCTTTTCGATGGTACTCTGGACTTGAAATAGGGACGCCATCAGGTTTGAGACATGCCTGCCCCAAAGCGGTCATCTGGCAACTTCTTTCTTAGAGCGTCATGACTCCGCCATCCTGGCGTCCCCATGCCGCTGACCGGGGATGCGGCCTGTTCGGCCTTCGCGGACATCCTGTCCGCGGTGTGTGCGATGTCTACCAGTCGCCTCCACCACCTGAATCTCCTCCGCCGCCGGAGTCGCCGCCACCCCAGTCGGAACTGCCGCTGGACGACGATCCGGAATCAGAATCCCAGCCGCTCGAGCCGCTGGAATAATCGGATCCATTGTCGGTATTGCTCGATGATGAGTTGGTCATGTCAGAGGTGCCATGTCCGTACGCAGAACCGCCGCCGCTGAATTTGTCATAGACCCAGCTCCCTGCTGCGGCGCCGAGCATACCGGTCATCAGACTTCCCATGAAGCCCATGCCTCCGCCACCCATGGGGCCCGGCTGGTAACCCGGTTGATAGCCCGGTTGGTATGTACCGCCCGGCTGCTGCGTCGGCATTTGCTGCGGCTGCGCTGGACGGAAGATTCCGAAGATCGCTTTGAAAATTCCTTTTACAATTCTGTACACAATGAAGAGCGACAGGAGCGTGCAGATGATTCCCACGATTCCCATACCCTTGATCCAACCCCAGATCCCGGATCCGCTCGAGCTCGATGATGAACTGCTGCTGTCCGACGTGCTAGTGCGTGTATCCGTATTGCTGGAACTGCTGCTGCCCGACGATGAGACAGATGACCCAATGCGGTCCGAGTAGACTTCCACCGCAGCTTGAAGGCCGCCGTCAAAATCTTTCATCTTGAACTTTGCGGTCACGCGGTCGCGCAGATCTCTCGCGTCGCTGGAGCTGAAAACTTTCTGCGTCTTTGATCCCACCTCAGTGGCGATCTTTCTGTCATCCTTCGAGATCAATACGAGGATGCCGTTCACCTGCCTGTCACGAGCATGCTCGCGGGCAACGTCTTCCACGCGTCGGCCCCCCAGGGAGTTTACGGTTTCAACGACCAACTGCTTCTTGGTGCGGGACTGGATATCACGAATCTTCGAATTCGCTTGATCGACGGCTGCGGGGCTGAACATCCCGGCGCCATCCACAACTTCAGGCAGAACGCTCCACACGGGCGCTGCCAAGAGCGCTGCAAACACTAGAATCTTTTTCATGCTCACTCCTGCCTCTACGTTATAGGGGCTGGATCAAGGAAAAACCCTGTCGAGTCCCCGTCAATACGTATCGCTAACATGGTGTTATGGGCAGTTTAGAACGGTTTTTCTTGTCACGGGTTCGTTTTTTTTTCGTCAAATTTGCCCTTTTTTAATTGACGGTGGCCATCCGTGGTCGTCACTCCTCCGCGGGGTAGGCCCTACCCTGATATCAAAAACAACCGAATCTGCGATTCTGGAGGAAGACAGCTTCATGAAACAAGTTATAAAATTTACGATGGCCTTGGTCGTTGCGTTGGCAGCCACAGGTCTTTACGCTGAAGGGACCTATGTAGGCATCGGCGGGGGTCTGATGTTCAACCTCGGCCAACTGGGCGGCACCATCACCAATGATGGTCTCCAGAGCTCTGTAAGTAACGCGGATACGACATTCGCCAAGGCCGGCAGCTTTGGTTGCGGCACCGCCGGTACGCTTTGCCCGGAAACCGTCAACGGGACCGGCCAATATGTAATCATGTCGGAAAACCGACTGATTGCCCTGTCAAAGTCCACCAATCAAGCGATCACGGTAAGAACCGAAGGCGCTATGAGCGGCGGTCTGGTGAACCTCTTCTATCAGAAAGACTATGATCTGATGTGGATGCGCGCCGGCGTAATGTACAACAAGAAAATTATGGGTGGAGATACCTCCGCAACCATCGCCACTGTGGAATGGTACCATGTATCTTGGGACTTCAAAGCAATGTATGTGCCCGTCTATGTGGGCTTGAAAGCAAACGTTGGCGATTCCGCAACCGTCTACATGGGCGGTGGTATCAACTACTTCACCGGCGGTTGGGACCTTTATGGCAAAAACCTTGGGGACATCCCCACCTACCTCCTTGGTACTCCGGTTGGAGCGCACACCGTTCGCGGTGTAGCGGGTAACCAAAAAGGTGGCGATATCTACAACGAACGCGTGCGTCTGCGCGTGAAAGGCTTTGCTCCTAACTTCGTAGTGGGCGTTTCCGGCAAAATCGGAAGCGGCGGCGACAAGCTGTTCTTCGAAATGGAAGACCTTCTCGATGCAGGATACGGCGTGGCTGGTGGTAAAAACGACTCCACACGCGCTGCTCTGGGCCCCATTACCTCCAAGATTACTGTTGTGGGTGGTGCGGTTTACAAATTCGGCTACATGATGAAGATGTAATTCAAGCTTCACTTGGATTTCAAAAAGGCCGCTCCTCAAAAGGGAGCGGTTTTTTCGTTCTGAGAGCGTCATGACTCGGCCATCCTGGCCTCCCCATGCCGCTGATGGAGGATGCGGGCTGTTCGCCCTTCGCCGGCCTCCATGCCGGCGGTGTTCCGCTGCGCGGACCACGGTCGCTCCGCGGGATTGGTTTCGTTCGTCCTGGGAGCGTCACGGTGCCCTTCGCGAATCACGGTCGCTGCGCACTAGGGCGAGACCGCCATGATGGCGAGCGTGGAAGGCTCCACGCATGCCTCCAGGATGTCTTCGTCGAGTTTTTGGCTGGAGTCTTGGAACAGGTCCGTGAGACAAATGATCCTATGGACGGGATGACCTGAAGCTGCGCCTTCCCTTTCTGCCCGGATGCCGTCCTCGTGAATCCATCCCGTTGCCACGTGTCCGCCTGAGCCCACAAGCTCCGTGACCACATAGTAGACGTAGTTGCCCAGGTTCTTTGCAAAGACTCTGAGGTCGTCCGGCCTGCACACGCTCACCGCCTTACGCATGAAGTGTGCCTCTGGATCGCCGTAGCTCTGATAACGTCCCGTTCTTTCGTCAAATTCAACAAGGAGTCCTACGATTTTCTGGAATTCTTCCTTTCTCTTTATGATTTCCCTCCAAGTCTGGTCTGTCAGTGTATCTTTCATGTGGAAACCTCCATATGAGAGAGGGTGGAGAAGTCCGGATGCGTTCCGAAAAAAAGATGTCGAATGATTGAAAAGCGGCATACGTTCGTGATCTCGGACGACGAGAAGGGGCAGCGCCTTGACCAGCTCTTGACCACTCGCTTCCAACGCTTCAGCAGGAGCGACTGGCAGGAACGCATCCGCGCCGGTCGTGTCACTGTCGGCGGGGTCCCGGCAAGGCCTTCCAAGCGCACCCGCGCGGGAGAGGTGATCTCGTTCACGTTTCTACAGAGGCCGGAGCCGGAGGTGGACCGGAACTACTCGATTGTCTTCAGGGACGACTGGCTTCTGGTGCTCAACAAACCGCCGAACCTGCCGGTTCACCCTTCCGGCGTGTACAACAAGCACACTCTCCTTACGTTCCAACAGGCTCGACCGCGAAACAAGCGGCACTATGCTCGCGGTCTTTCACGCCGCATCAGCTGCTGCCCTCCAGCGCGCGCAGAAAAGCGGTTTGTTCCGCAAAGAGTACGACGTCATTGTTGAGGGATCGTTTCCGGAGTATCTCGACGCCCGCGGTTTCTTGACCACGGGGACCGGCCCGGTGAAAAAGAAGCGCCACTTTGTCCCGGCCGAGGTGGAAGGGGGCGAGAAGGTGCGCACAGAATTTCGCCTGGTGAGCGCGGTCAAGAATCCGTCGCTTTCGCTGCTTCGTGTAACGCTCCACACAGGCCGTCTGCACCAAATCAGGGCCACACTCTGCTCGCTCGGCTTCCCGGTTACGGGAGACAGACTCTACGGCGTAGATGAGACGTTATACTTGAAGATGATCAACGACCTGGAAACCGACGAGGACCGACTCCGCCTGCGCATCAACCGTACGGCGCTCCACAGCAGTCTTCTTTCGTTTCCGCATCCGGAGTCCGGCCAGACCATGCTCTTTGAGACACCCATGCCGGACGACATGGCAGGCCTGATGAATACTCTTACTTGAGCACTGCCTTGACCTGTTCCGATGAGTCGCAGGCGAGGACTGCTTCCGCGCGGGAGATACAATCGTGGAGAGACAGCGTACGCAGCCCGTCGACCACGGCGGGGAGCGCTGTCAACGGCCCGCTCAGCTCGCGGATGCCGAGTCCCACCAGCACGGGGATGAGGTCGGGACGCGACGCCATCTCGCCGCAGACAGATACGGGGAGAGTGGAACCTTGTACCGCAGATTGAATCATGCGGAAGACAGCGGGGTTGTAGAATTGGTCATCGCTTCCGCTTTGAAATCGGTCGATCCCGAGAGTGAAGGCGGATAAGTCGTTGGTTCCAATACTGAAGAACTGAAGACCGGAGCGGGACAGCCTGTCGGCCGAAAGGCAGGCGGCAGGTGTTTCAAGCATGGCTCCCAGGGATATGCCGGCTTTGTCCGCGTCCAACGCCTCTGCGATCGCCGCGCGGCGGAACATCACAAGAAAGTCGTCGATCTCCCGGACATGGGAAACCATCGGCAATAGAATGCGCACCTGATGCGGACGGGACTTGGCTGCGGTCATGATAGCGCGGAGCTGGCCCAAGAGCGCGGAAGGGGATGCTAAAAGGAGCGTTATGCCCCGTAAACCATCGTCGTGCGATGCTTCTGCGTAGTGGTGATCCTGGCGGGCAAAGTGATGCGCAACGTTGTGGGGAACCGGCTTATCAGCGCCAAAGTCCAGGAGTCGGAATGTGACCGTCTTCCCGCCGATGCGCGCAAGGATCCGTTCATAGAGCGCGGCGTGCGCTGCCGGGTTATCAAATAGATCATCTGAATGGACGTAGAGGTACTCGGTTCTGAAAAGACCCACACCGGACAGGCGCTGGATACGGCTGTCTCCGGCGTCGTTCTCTGAATCCAGGTTGGTCCAGAGGAGAATCTGGGTGTTATCCGTCATGCTGACCGGAGAATACACGGTCCCCGCAGCAAGCTTGGCCTTCCATTCGTCCATTACCCGGAAGTCGGTTTCGTTGGGGCAGATCACAAGATTCCCTTGAAATGCGTTCACGATCGCAGGTTCGCCCCCGGACAATTCTGATACCACGCCCGCTGCCCCCACAATGGCGGGAATCCCCCGGTCGCGCGCGAGAATCGAAACATGAGCCGTGAGTCCGCCGCGTTCCGTAACAATGCCTGCCACGTTCTGGATCTGGAGCATCAGGGAAGGGGAGATCTCAGAAGCCACGAGCACTGAGTCCGGCTGGATCGAAGCAAGGATGATCTCTTCATCGTTACGCTGTTCCAGATTGCGCAGAAGCCGCCCCGCTACGTCGTCGAGATCAGCGGTGCGTTCCTGAAAGATCTGCTTTCCTGTCTTCATCAGAGCGTCACGAAGCAC
>JACPZR010000170.1 GCA_016195395.1 Spirochaetia bacterium | reverse complement strand
CATGATGGGGTCCAGTCCCGTAGTGGGCTCATCATATAGAAGAAACTTGGGTTCGTGGATGATGGCGCGCGCAAGGCCCACCCGTTTTTTCATCCCTCCGCTCAATTCCGACGGGCGTTTTTCCTGGATGCCACGCAGTCCGATCAAATTCAAGATGCGTTCCACTTTGGCGGCGATTTGGTCCTCGGGAGTGTTTGTGTGCTCTTTGATCCAAAGCCCCACGTTTTCACCGGTGCTCATGGAGTCAAAAAGGGCGGCGCTCTGGAAGAGCATTCCAAATCTTTCGCGCACTTTGTAGAGCTGGTTCTGATGGTACTTTGTGATATCTTCGCCGTCGATGATGATGCGGCCTGAATCCGGCCGCAGAAGTCCGATGATGGCTTTTAGGAGAACGCTCTTTCCGCACCCGCTGGGGCCGATGATGACCATGGTCTGGTCGTCTTGAATTTCCAGGTTGACTCCCTGGAGAACAGGGATGCCGTTGAACGCCTTTTTTACATCAACGATCTGTATCATACGGTCCTTGCGTTCCCGCCGGGTCCGCCTGACCGGACGTTCCCTGAATTAGAACCAGCTCTTGGACTGTTCCGCTTCGCACGATGCAGCGCCTTCAACGGACGGTGATTTAGATGCGCAATCCACCTGGCTTTTGGTCAGCGTCATGCAGTAGGTGACGACGGCCCGTTTGCCTTCCGTTGTTTTCAGCGCGGCGAGCACGCCTTTGTGGCCGCCTTGGTGGAGCTGGATCAGATGTGTGTAGTAGGAACCGCACAGAGCCGCATCCGGTTTTCGGTTGCATGTCATTGTGAAGCCCAGAGATATCAATAGAAGGAAAAAGGCCGCGCGGCGCATCATTTGGTCTTTACAAGACCGCCCGCTCGGAGGGTCAAATCGTTTTCATGCCCAAGACCTTACTCTGCAGCGCCGTCTACGCTGAAACGGCGCTCCTGTCACAATCTCTTCAAAGCGACGCGTCCTTTGAGTTCCTGATCCTCGGTGTGGGAAACGTGTCGGCGGCCCTGACGCTGCAGGAGCGACTGCTCGCGGTCGACCCTCCTTCAGAAGTGATTCTCTTGGGCTCGGCAGGATTCTACGAACCGGCCAAAGGCCGCGTGGGCGACATTGTCTGGGTCCAGGAATTCATGCAGGTGGAAGCATCGGTCGCGCGGTCAGAGGCGCGGATTCCGGAAGCCATGCAGTCGGTCATCCACAGCACCGCAGGACCACTTGCCTTTGCTCTGTCCAAATCGCTGGGAGCGGGATTTGGTTCTGCCAATTGCCCGGATTCTGTCTCGTTGTCGCTTTGGACGTATGCGCCCGGCGACTACGAAAACATGGAAGGATTCGGTGCGGCCTCGGCAGCATCACGTCTGCGCATTCCGTTTTCCGCATTCTTTGCGCTCACGAACAAGGTGGGCCCGGAAGGATCGCGCGAATGGTTTGAGAACCACAAAAGCGCCGGGAGAAAACTTGAGGAAGGCGTACTTTCTTTTTTAGACAACAGGCAAAAACAAACGGCCGCCATTTAGTCTTTTTTACCGGTGCATTTTCAATTTCCAAATCAGCGCAGACGATACTTGGTCTATCGAAAGGACTATGGCGTCGGGCGGTTTGCGTTTCCGCATTAAACTTACAGTTGCGGTGTATCGTGACAAAAAATTGGTATATCGTAACGACATGCTTGTGCCGTCGTTCTATGCGCGTCGCTCAGAGGCACGCGCGCATATCAAGAAGGAGATCCGTGACCGGCTTCACAACACCAACTTCTTCCTCTCTCCGCGTCTGGATTTCGACTTGGTCCGTTACACACAGGAAGCCACCTGCAACACGTACCTCCGATATCGCATCATGGAAGAGGCGGGCGTCAAGGCCGCCAGTTCTCCGCAGTTGATCTCCCCCGCCGCCGCCGGCTGACGGATCTAACGCCGCGGCGCCAATATCCCGCTTGACCAGCGGGGTTCGTATGCGACTTCTTTCCCGTGCCTACCTCCGCGCAAGCAACGGAAGAATTGGAAGTCCACTACCGCGCGTACAGGCAGATCTTTCAGGCGGTTCTCAAGAAGAAAACAGCGGACCCTGCGCGCATTGAAAGTTCACTGACGGAACTGGATTCCTACGCCCGCCAGAATATACAAAACCCTGACGACTTCATAGATCACATTCCGGAGTTTGCGCGCCGCTTGGGCATAGACGCTGCAAGCTTGGGCGCGTTTATCGGCGCCAACTTCCTGAAAGCCATGCAGATAGCCCGACAGGCTGCGGAAGCCGGCGGTCCTGCGTCCGGCAGCACCGTTACGGGCAGACCCTCGTCGCCGGCGCCTGTTGCGGGTGCTGCGCCCGGCGCCGCGCAGCCATCGGGACAGAAAGACAAAGGATTGATGAAGGAAATCGTCGAGACCTTCGGCGCGCTCGTGCAGGCGCCGGATCGGTTTGTTCCCATGGATTGGGGGCTTGTGATCCCTCAAAGCCTTGGGATTTTCGAGAACGTTACCATCTCCAATCCCGTGCCGGAGGTGGCGGCTCCTGTGAAGGAAGCGTCCCCGTCACCTACAGCCGCCGCCGCGCCCAAGCCGGTAGTCCAAGTTGTCCGTCCGTCGGAACCGCCCATCATCAAAGAAATCCTCGAGAAGTTTGGCTCTGTCCTTGATGTGCATGAGAAACTGGTGCTGCGTTCTTATGAAGAATTCGGCGATGAAGAAGAAGCGCCGCCCGTCGTAGTTGCAGAAGCGGCCCCCACGGCGCAGGCGACTGCAGCGGCACAGGCGCCAAAGCCGACAGCGGCTGCCGGACCCCGCGAATCGTCCATTATCAAAGAAATCCTCAACAAGTTTGGGTCCTCCCTTGACGTTACGCACAAGCTTGTGCCCAAGCAGGGCGGGGACGACGGAAATGAAATCGACTACGACGAACCGGATGACGCTCCCGGCATGCAGGAGTCCAGCGCACAGGACACCCTGCGCATCCCGCTCGAGTTTTCGCAGTACATGGACACCGTGAAGTCGCTCCAGGAATTTCAGAAGACGGGCGACCAGCAGGGCTATCGCACTTGGTTGTCCAGCTTGGAGCCCGGTCCCAAAGCCGCCGTGGGACTGCGGAACTTGGAAGTGAAGGCTAGGAAGGGCGCGGATGTCTACTGGCCGGATGAATACCAGAACCTGTCCGGACATCTGCGCGTGGGCGCGGACTCAATCAAGATGTTGCATGAGGACCTGCGTCGGTTTGAGCAGCTCCAGAGAATTCTGAACAAGTTTACGGAAGCCGTGCGCGCAACCGATCCTGATACAGTTAACGCTGCGCGGCTCATTTGGCCGCAGGTGCGGATGCTTTTTAACGAACCGGGTGATGAAGGCATGCTTCGCTCACGCACAAAGATCATCATGTTGCAGGTGATGGATCCTGCCCGGAAGCAGAAGATCATGGGGATTCTGGAACCGCTCCTGAAAGAAGCCGCCGGTTACATGACCTAGTCTCGAACGTTATGCTTGTTATCGCTTTCTCGGTTTTCCTGATCGTATTCGTCTGTCTCGGCTATGGCGGCGCTCTCTATAAAGTCCTTCGCCGGATCGGCTTTGAGGGTACCGCCACGCTGCCAATCCTGCTCGTTTTCGGGGTTATTGCTCTGGCATTTTTGACCAGCGTGGGTTGTCTTTTCTTTCCGATCGCCGCTGTCACCCAGGGCATTCTCTTTGCGGCTGGAAGCATTCTCCTGTATGTAAGCAGACGCGTCGTTTCGGATG
>JACPZR010000169.1 GCA_016195395.1 Spirochaetia bacterium | reverse complement strand
TACACGGAGGATTTCTCTGGACCGGTCACGGTGTTGATTCGGGCGGCGCAAGAGACGAAGATTTCTTCACGGATTCAAGGACGCGCGAAGTGGGAGCCAAGGTGGATCTGGCGCACGGCACCTTCCGTGATACGGCCAACACCTTTCAAGGCACCAGAAACTGGGCAGACGCCAAGGCGCGCGCCACGATTGTAGAGTATCGAATCCACACGGATGCACGCTGGTATCCGGGGGACACACTGCATGGAACACGTGACGGCTTCTATGTGACGGCTGGTTTATCCTACGAATTCTTCTGGTACCATGTCTTCGACGTTGTGCAGTTCATCGACTCCCGGCCCATCTTCCTTGGACCCATCGGAGACGGACTCACTTTCTCCAACAACATTACGGAACTGCCCGTGGGCGCGGGCTGGACGCTGAAGTGGAAAGCCCTCACTTTCGATTCGAATGTGCGCATTGTAACCGGAGAAAACCGGGCGCGCGACTTTCATATCCAGCGGGGAATTAACTTTCTCGCGCACACCTATGGATCAGGGTTCCGCTGGAGCGTCTCGGCCAAAGCCCAAGCTACATCAGAGTGGAAATTTGGAATAGATTGGGAAGCGCGGCGTTTCTTTGGACGGGGTCAGGTGAAGACCACAGGCTTGAATCTCGTATACAATTTCGCGCCTCCACAGCGCGTCTATATCGACACGAAAGAATCATGGATGGGGTTGTCCGCTGTGTACCTGTTTAACACGCCTCCCGCGGCCAGACAACAGAGCCCAAGCGAGACGGACCCATTGAACAAACAGCGTTAGTCCTTGTAAAGGTTTTCGATCTCTTTGTGGTACAGATCAAAAACCACGTTTCTTTTGATCTTCATGGTTTCCGTCATCTCTTTGCCCTTCTCGAACTCTTTGTGCATAATGTGGAAACCTGTAACTTTTTCGAAAGCCTTGAATCCTGTGGTTCCTGATACTTGGTGCTTGATGATCTCGCCAAAGAACTTGCGCACTTCAGGATCCTTGTTCCACTGCCCCTGCTCTTGGGGTGGTTGCACTCCGCGCAGGGTCAGCGCTTCCTTGCTCCGTTCCCAGTTCGGCACGATCAACGCTCCCAGCGTTTTCTTGTCCTGACCCACCACTACTACCTGATTAATGTACTCGCTCTCCAAGATTTTCATTTCGATGGGGCCCGGCTCCACGTTCTCACCGCCGGCAAGTACGATGGTGTCTTTGGCCCGGCCCGCGAATTTCAATTCGCCGGTAGTGGTCCAAACGAAAACGTCTCCTGAGTTCAGCCAGCCGTCATGAAGGATGTCGCTCGTCTTGTCCGGCGCTTTGAAATACCCCCGCATGATGTGCGGGCCTTTGTGCCACGCCACGCCTTTTTCTCCGGGTCTTGTGATGATCCTGCCCTTTTCATCGCGCAACTGCACCTGAACGCCTGGTAGCGTCCGGCCCACTGCGCCGCGCTTGGGCCACGGCAGCGTTGCCATCGCGGACACGCCGGTCGTTTCCGTCATCCCATAGGCATCAAGAATCGGGATTCCCAGAGCCCGGAAGAATACAGCCACATGCTCCGGCATGGCGCCTGCTCCGGAGATCGCAAAACGAATCCGGCCGCCCAGTATGTTCTTCACTTTCTTCAGCACGAGTTGAGCGGGAATATTCAAAACCTCAAAAACCACAAACATCAAAGTGGCGATGACCTTTCTAACCAGGGCAGAAGACTGAGGCTCGTCCTCTGTCTCTGCGAATCTGTCCAGCAGAGTATCTACAATGTCCGTTCTTGTCAGCGCGGTGTTGAGCGCCAGGTTGAATATCTTCTGTTTCTGATCCGGCTGTTTACGAACGTTATCGAAAACACGTTTGTAAAGCTGCTCCCAGACACGCGGCACAGATACCAGCGACGTAGGCTTGATCGCCCCCATGTCCGCGCCCAGGGAAATAATCGTAGAGTTCGCCATGCTGGCTCCGCAGGCAATCAACGTGGTCTCGAGAAGACGTTCTGCAATATGCCACGGCGGGAGAAACACCACCGTCCTATCCTGCTCGTTCAAAGGGACCGTGAGCTGGATCTGCGCAACTTCCCAGCAGAAACTCCGATGTTCAAGCATCACGCCTTTCGGCGCGCCTGTGGTGCCGCTTGTATAGATAATGGTTGCGAGATCGTTAGGCTTGATTGCTTCCCCGCGCTTTTTCAGGATGATCTCGCCTTCGCGTTCCAGAATCTCTTCACCCACGGCCAGACAGTCCACGAGAAAGTGCAGGCGGATTTTGCCCAGTTTCTGGGTAACCGTGTCGAAGTGCTTGAATCGGTCTTTGCTTTCAATGCAGATGATGTCTTTGAGGTGCGTTAGTTCACCGATGTTTTCCCCGATCGTCTTCAGCATCTTCTCATCTTCTACAACGAGCTTGCTGCATTCTGTATGATTGAGAATATACTTGATGTCCTGCGGAGTCGCATCGCAGCCGCGCGGCACGTCCACACCACCCACCGTCGTTATACCCATGCTGATAAGATTCCATTCGTAACGATTGTCACACAGGAGTCCGACTGGCTCTCCGTGTTCCATTTTCATGTGGTGAATCAAATACGCGGAGAAGCGCTTCATGTCCGCGCGCCAGTTGAAGTAGGAAACGGCTGAAAACGCGTGGCCTTCCGGCTTTACCCAGTAAACGGGCCGTTCCGCGAACGTGGCAACGGTGTCACGAACGAGGTAGTAAAGGGATTCCTTCTCCATGCCCCAAGGACCCTGCGTGCGGCGTTACGGTCAATAACTTCTCCCCCATCGCAGGGCGGAGCGTGCATTTCAGGCCTTGATGCCCAGGCGCGCGTAGACGGCGTCC
>JACPZR010000168.1 GCA_016195395.1 Spirochaetia bacterium | reverse complement strand
GCGGCAAGAGCTCGCCAACATCTGCCGTCGCTTGGACAAAGAGAGAGTTATGCGCCGCGGCCACAAGCACTACCACACGATGGTGGCGGCGTATTTCAGGGACATGGGCTTGGTGTGGCAGGAGCTGCGACGGATGTGCAGAGGCGGTTCGTCGGTCTGTTTTGTAATCGGCGATTCAGCGCCCTATGGCGTCTACGTGCCCGCCCCGTCGCTTTTGTCCGAACTTGCAGAGGCCGCCGGATTCTCTGCGCCGCGTTTTGAGAAGATCCGGGACCGAAATATCAAGTGGAAAAATCGAAAGCACCGCGTTCCTTTGCAGGAGGGCCGACTCTGGCTCAAAGGCTAGGCGTTTTCGCGCGCCACCGGCGTATCACTCGGCCACCGCGCATCTCCAAGGGACATAATTTGACGGTTTTTGTGCGAGCGGCCTCTGCGAAAGCTGCTTGGACGCTTTTTATACTTGCCCCGCGGGCTTTGCCATCCGTCTCTGCTTCCTATGGAAGAGATGGAGTTCGACAGAACTCGCAAAGCCATCGGCGCCCAGGATTTGGAGGAGCAGGCCCGCAGAGATCTAGCCGGCAAGTTTCAGCAGGCTGGCGGCCAGGTCATTCGTGAGCGTTCTGTAAAGAAGGCAGAGATTCCCGCCCGGTCCCAGAGCGACTCGCGTTCACAGCGTGAGCCTTCCTCATCGTCGGATGCTCTTCCAACACAGCGGGCAAGACAAAAACAGCGTGAAGAAAGCGACCGCGTTGCCCAGCTCCGGCGGCAATATGAAGACGAAATCCGCGCCTCTACCAGTTTCATAGCGCGCTTTGGCATCAAGCTTCGCTGCAAATTGGCGGGGCTGACGCCGTTTGGCAGAAACGTGGCCCTTCCCAAATTCCTTTCCAAGATCAATCTGAATGCAAAGCGCGCATTGATGGAATGTAACATTCTTGGAAACGAACTTCTGATCAACAATGCGGAGCTGTCCAAGTCGATTCTCGAAGAGCTGGACAGACGCAATCCTATCTACGTGGAACTCATTGACTACGCCATGAAGATGTACGACCGCATTGAGTTGGCTGAGCTCACCGCGCGTTATAACGATGATCCTCGCGCCGTGGTTCCGCTCGATGCCATTCGTGCCCCGCTGTTTTCCCTTCTTCGCAAGCTCTATTACATGAAGATGTACCAGGAAACTTTCCGTGCCGCGGTGGATCAGGCCATTGATGTACAGCAGAAAGTAGAGAAGAAGCAGGCAGCGCTGTACACTTCTAAAAAGAAGAAAGTCTTTGGGGACTGGGACAGTCTGATGAATGACGTGTTCCCGGCGCTGGTGCTGATCGCGCAGAGAATCGAAATGCGCAAAGCGGATCCCGGAACGCGAATCTTTGATGAAATGGTGGGCGCACGTCTGGAAGACCGCCCGGGAAAGCGCCGCGCAGGGGACCCCATTTTGGCGCAACAGGTGAAGAAGCCGGCGGCGCAGACGGAAGAACAGAAGACAGAGGAAGCCGCAAAGGAAGTCAAAGAGGAAGAGAAGCCAGAGGAGACCGCGGAAGAGGCGGCGCCGGCCGATCCTTTCGAGCGTCACTTCGCGCACGGCGCGGCGCTTCTGGCCGCCGTATCCGTGCCCCAGCTCCGTCAGAAATACGCAACCAGAAATGAATGGGCCGCTGTCTCTGACAGGGACAAGGTCTTGATTACCGTGCTCCTGCTCATGCAGTTCGAGGACGAGTACTCCTTCATTCTCACAACTCCAAAGATCCAGCTGAATCCCATTCATGTTAACGGCATGAAAGTGGACTTCAGACAGAAGATGGCTGACATCTTCCGGGAATCCCGCAGCTGCTACGACGCCTTCAAGAAATACGTTCAAGAGTGCGAAGAATACCAGAAGACCTACAATGAGCATCCATCCGGCGGCAACTACGTAGAGCACGCGAAACGCGTTTCCCTGCTGGAATCACGCAGAGGGGTCACCGGCCGCGCCATCCGAACCAACGTAAAGAACTACATGTCTTCCGTCAGGGACACTCTGGGGCAGTTGATTGAAGACATGCGCACCAGCCGGCGCATTGTGAACAACATGGACGAACCAGTAAAATTTGACATGCAGATTGAATCCAAAAAACGTCTCCAGGGTCGTCCTGTAAAAGAGTGCATTCAGGAAGCTTTCTGCTACGCGCTCGCGGCCTCCCGGAGGATTGAAAAGGGCGATCTTTTCGGCGGCGTGCTGGAGATGAGTGAAGAGGAGTTCAACAAAGGGTTGGGCTCGCCGGCAGCGTCGCCCGACGTAATGCCGTTCTGATTGTGACTTCCTCTGATTCCATTTACCGTGAGGTCCGCGTCAAGCTTGCCGTGGACGATGCGGTGACGTTGACGCGCTCACTGGATGAATCGCCGATCCCGGAGATGGCGGGCTATTATGAACTCCTCTATCAAGAAGGCGTTCCCGGGGACGGCCAGACGGAGCTTGTCCTCTTCTTCCCCGCCGACGATATTCTGGCCCAGTCGAAAATAGAAATGTATGCAGGGGCGGTAGGCGCCTCTATTTCCAGTCTCACAGAATCGAGCATCGACCGCGACGCCTACCTCACGGCGTACAAGAAGCACTACAAAGGTTTCATGATTTCACCGCGCATTGCGGTGATCCCGTCGTGGGAACGCGGCGGCCGGCGCGAGCGTGTGCTTCTGCGCGCGCGCGAAGGAGACCCGGGTCCCCGGAAAGCTCTGTATATTGATCCGGGTCTGGCGTTTGGGACGGGGCGGCACGCGACCACCAGTCTGATGATTCAACGGATGGAACACGTTATACAGCCTGGATTCCGGGTGGTTGACGCGGGGACAGGATCGGGCATTCTTTCAGTGGCTGCGCTCCTTCTGGGGGCGGGCGAGGTTTACGCGTTTGACATTGACTCCAACGCAGTGCGCGCTGCTTCGCATAACGTTTCTATGAATCCCACTGCGGGCGCTTTCTCCGCCCACGAGGGAGGCTTGGACCTGCTTGACCGCTGCGGACGGGCAGACCTGGTGCTTGCGAATATTACGGCTGCGATCCTGACGTTGGGGATGCGCCACTTGCAAGGTGTGGATGCCGGGCGCCTTCTTCTTTCAGGGATCCTTCTGGGGCAGGAAACGCCGATCATAGATTCTCTCGAGAAATCGGGCCGTTGGCGTCTCCTCTATCAGCAGACCGATGACGGATGGCTGGTTTTGGATTTTGGGAGAACGGTGTAGCGGCGTCGCTGCTGACTGGAGCATCGGAACGTCATGCGGATTCTTGTTTTAGGTGCGGGGAGTGTGGGGTCGGCGTTGGGCGGCTTTCTCAGCATTGCCGGCCATGACGTTACTCTTGTGGGCAGAGCGGATCACGTGAAGTCGATCCGGGAAAAGGGATTGATCATACGCGGTATCAAGGGCGACTTTCGGTCGTTCCCGCAGGCGTCTGTGTCTGTGCAGGAAGGGGAGTGGGACGTTGTCCTCGTCACCGTCAAATCGTACGATACGGAGGCGGCCGCGCTCGCGCTTCAGGGAATGCTGCAACCGCGCACGATTGTCGTTCATTTTCAGAACGGGATTGGGAACTACGAGACTCTGAAACGCCTGCTTCCAGCGAATGACGTTCTGACGGGGATGGTGATCATCGGTTTCACCATGGATGCGCCCGGCGAGACGCGAATTACCGTCTACGGCGGTGACATGAAGCTGGGGAGAATGCGCGATCAGCCTGATGCGCGCGTGAGGTCCGTGGCGGGCCTCTTCCTGCCTACTCCCTTGGCCTGCGAAGCCGTGGCGAATATCGATTCGTGGATTTGGGCCAAACTGTTTTATAACGCGGCCTTAAACGCGCTGGGCAGCGTTCTCGGCGTTTCGTACGGCCAGCTGGTCCAGCCGGCCGCTCTGGGTCTGATCCGTGCGATCTTGGAAGAGGCCTTTGCTGTGGCCCGCGCCAAAGGGGTGACGCTCTTTTGGAAGGATGCGGAAACGTATTTTGAGTACCTGCGCCGCGACCAGATCCCCGCGACGGCAGCCCACATGCCAAGTATGCTCCAGGACTTGCAGAGGGGACACCGCACCGAGGTGGACTGGATCAACGGCGCCATTGTCCGGATGGGGCGGGAGGTGGGAGTTCCCACTCCGGTCAATGAGACGATGCAGCGGCAGATACACTTCCTTGAAAACAGATTGAATTCGTAGTGCCCCACGGCAGGATGACCGCGCTATGGCGCAGTTCGATTACAAACAGGTCAGTCAGGGAGGCGTGATTACGATCAACGGACGTTTCACGATTCAAGACAAAGACCTGTTTTCAAACCTGGTAAAAGAGAAAGTCGACCTTGCCAAAAGCAACCTCTACATTGATGCGGGCGGTCTGATCTACATCGATTCATCCGCGATCGGGGACCTCCTCAAGCTCAAGATGGAAGCCAGCAAGCACAGCAAGAAAGTCCACATCGCCGGCCTGAGCGACTCTGTTCTCAAGATCTTCAAGATGGCATGCTTGGATTCCGTGTTCGTTGTGATCGACTCGGACGATTTCGCTAAGATCGCCAACGGCTGAAGCCGCTCCCTAAAGAAAGTGCCGGAATTGCGGCCACGCTTCTTTGAAACTCTCACGTGGTTTTCTGCAGATGAGAATCTCTGTGGACTTTCGAAGCGGCACGTTGACAACAGCTGCCTCTTCCAACTGACCGCAGAACTCGCGCATGGTCTCCTTCCGGTAACCCACAAAGATGGCTGTTGTGGTATCTGCGCCGGGCATCTGCCATCGAAACCATGAATTGTGTCCTGACAGGACGGGCACTCCTTTGATTCCATAACGTTCCACGGCGCTTGCATACGCATAGTCTGATGCTATGATCACGGTTGTCAGCAGCTCTGCCCTTGTCAGGGACGACTGCGTCTTGTCCACCGCTGCGGCCACATCCTCCCAGCCCAGTCGGTCCGCAAACCACTGCGGCAGATCCGCAGGTCCGTCCTTTTCGATCTTGGGGACAACGCCCAGTCGGTCCGCATACGCGGCTGTCTGCGCCGCCGGCAGGATGGGAAAGGCCACAGGCATCAGCACCAGAAATCCCGCAACAGTCGCAGCCGTGATGGCCCGCCGGTACCAGACTCTGCCTTCCCATCGCTTTTCCCAGTAGAGTGCGCCGCCGGCAAAGACAGCCGGCAGGAGCGCTGCAACTCTGTCCGGTCGACTGGACCCGGAAAGTGCCAGCGCTGCCAAGAGAATCAAGTAAGCCCCGGCGGCAAAACGGAGCGGCGCGCCGCGTTTGAAAGCAGACAGAGCACCCGCGGCGAGCACTAGAAACGACAAAGGGTTGGCAGCGAGAATTTGATCTACAATGACTTTCCAAAACGGCAGGTCTATGTTTTTGTAGAGCGTAGCATTCCGATAAAACTCAAGCGACGGCCAGCCGTGCACAGCCTGCCAATATAGGTTGACAGAGAAAATGAGCGCGCACACGGCCGCTCCCCCCAGTGTCCATCTAGAGAGAACCAACTGGCGTCGTGTGACAAGGAATATGGTTCCAAGCGCCCCAAGGTGAAGCGCTGCCGTGTGCTTGTTCAGGAGGGCTATGCCCGCCGCCGCTCCAATCACAAGCCACAGCCGCATGTCTCCGCTGTTCTGAAGTCGCACAAAGGTCCAGACAATGAATGTCAAAAGCGCAATCTCGTAGGCATTCATGGAGTAGAACCCAAAGATCACCCCCAGCACCGTTGCGCCAGCAGTTGCGAGCGCCGTAAGCGTCCGCGCAAAACGGCCGCCACCGCACTCGACAGCGATCAGAGAGGCCAGGACAATCGTGGCGCCTCCAGCCAAAGCCGGCGGAAGTCTTACGAGCCAAAGCGGCGAACCCCATGCGGTGAGGATTTGTAGAAGCCAGATGGAAAGCGGCGGATGATC
>JACPZR010000160.1 GCA_016195395.1 Spirochaetia bacterium | reverse complement strand
AGTCATCAGGGCCCCCACGGATCATGATCGTGCTTTGAGAAAAAAGAATTCACTTCTGTTCCGAATTTCTCGCGCTGTGCGGGAGTCAGTCCGGAATGAAATTCGGCCAGTCGGGTAATCATGACTCTGCGCAGGCCGGCCATTTCGCCGGACTTCTCGTCAAACTTCTTGTTCAGAGCCACCGGATCCACGTGGTCGGAGCGGATCTGAAGCAGGAGTTCATTGTGCAGTTCGCGGCGGACTTTGGTCATGGTGTCGTGCCGGTCCACAAGTTCCCGCTTCATCTCTTTGAGCCGGTCCGACTGGGCCGTATTGAGTTCCAGCCGCTTGGTCAGGTGCTTGATCACCCAGTCGGCCCGGGCCTCCGGATTGAACATACGACGTGCCGCGTGACCGGCGCCCATGGCTCCGCCCACACCCAAAAGAAAGCCCAAGGCCAAGCCTAAAAAGAGCCTTTTGTCCAGTATCCAGCTCATATACCCTGAAGTATTAGACCGATGCTAGGGCCCCTTGGTTTCAGGAAAAGGCGAATTTATACGGGCATGGGGACATCGGGAAGGTGGGTCAGGTTCTCCTTCAGTTCCGCGTCCGACATCTCAAAGTCCTGCAACTGGCCGGACAGGAACGCCTGGTAGGACGACATGTCGAAATGGCCGTGCCCGGACAGGTGGAAACCGATGGTTTTGGCTTCCCCGGCCTCTTTGCACTTGAGGGCTTCGCGGATGGCCGCGTGCACCGCATGGCTGGATTCCGGCGCCGGAACGATTCCCTCTGTCCGCGCAAACAGCACCGCTGATTCAAAGCACTCCCGCTGGCGGTAGGCCACCGCTTCGATCAGTTTGTCTTCCAAAAGCTGGCTGACGAGAGGGGCCGCCCCGTGATACCGGAGGCCGCCGGCGTGAATGGCGCTGGGCACAAAGTCGTGTCCCAGGGTGTGCATGGGCACAAGCGGGGTCAGGCCGACAGTGTCCCCAAAGTCGTACGCAAATTTTCCGCGTGTGAGGGTAGGGCAGGCCGCCGGTTCCGATGCAATCACGCGGATCTTCTTTCCGGCGATCTTATCGCGTAGGAACGGGAACGTGTAACCGGCAAAATTGGAGCCGCCGCCAAAGCAGCCGATCACGATGTCCGGATAGTCGTCCGCCATTGCAAACTGCTTCTGCGCTTCCAGACCGATGATGGTTTGGTGCGTGAGGACGTGGTTGAGAACGCTGCCCAGCGAGTACTTTGTATCCGGATCTTTTGCCGCCACTTCCACGGCTTCCGAAATCGCTATGCCGAGTGAGCCCGGAGTGTCCGGGAACTGCGAGAGAATCTTGCGGCCGGCGTCCGTCTCGTTGGACGGGGAAGCGACTACCGTCGCTTTGAAAATTTCCATCAGGTGTTTGCGGTATGGCTTCTGCTCAAACGAGATACGCACCATGAACACTTTGCACTCAAGGCCAAAGTGCTGGCATGCGAATGCAAGCGAGCTTCCCCACTGTCCGGCGCCGGTTTCTGTAGCGATGCGCTTCACGCCTTCCATCTTGTTGTAGTAGGCCTGGGGAATGGCGGTGTTGGGTTTGTGCGATCCGGTGGGAGAGGTTCCTTCATATTTAAAGTAGATCTTTGCCGGTGTGCCAAGCGCCTTCTCGAGCGCGGTGGCACGGATCATGGGCGTGGGCCGCCACAGTAGGTACGCGTCACGCACGGGGTCCGGGATTTGGATCCAACGTTCCTTGCTCACTTCCTGCTTGATGAGCTCCATGGGGAAGAGCGGGGCGAAGTCCTGCGGGCCCGCGGGCTGCTTGGTGCCTGGGTGCAGAGCGGGTTTCAAGGGATTGGGCATGTCGGCCTGGATGTTGTACCATTTGTCCGGCATGTCGTTTTCAGTGAGGAGGAACTTCTTTTGTGCCATAAACGCGACGCTCCGCGCCTCGACCATCGCCGTCAAGAAGTTGTCCGTCTGACGAAGAAACGGATTAGAATCGTTCTAGTTGTCTCTCGAAGCGACCGCATGCCCGCCGGCACTCGCGCGGATTCGGCTGAGCTCGCGCAGTAGAGTGCGCGCCGCCGTATGACCCACCAGGTTCTGCATTTCACTCTGCGCAGCTTCCCAAAGAGTGTAGGCAGCGTGGAGTTTTCGGCGGCCCGCTGCCGTCAGACGAAGGCTCCGCACATTGCCGGCCTTCGCTTTTTCAACGGTCACCCAGGCCTTCCGCTTTAGAACGTTGATGCTCCGCTGGAGCGTTGTCCGGTCCGCATCGACCCATGCGGCAATCTGCGCAATGCTTGCGTCCGGATTCACTTCGATGGTGGCAAGGATTGAGAACTGCGTAGCGCGGAGCCCGGACGGCCGGACCGACTCTTCATAAAACGCTGACACAATGCGCGCCGTGCGCCGCAGATTCAGCGCCAGACATGAGAGCCATGCCCGGCGTAGATCCCGCTTCCCCGGCAGATCACGGGCGCCGTTGCGCTTGCGGGCTGTGCGTTTGACAGCGGAGCGGAGCATCACGCCTCGCCTTTGAGAGAGAGTACAGTAGACGTGGCCCGTGCCACGGAGCGGCCCCGCGAGTCGAACACTTCAGCCTCTAGGTGTATCACCTGTCGTCCTCGACCGGTCACCCGGGCATCCACGGTCACTGTATCAGGGCATTTTACGGAGCGAAGATATGTGACGGCCAGCGTGAGCGTTGTGGTAGGTCCGCGGACGGCGGCAAAGGAGAGCGGTCCCATCGTATCATCAATCAGCGCGCCGATCACGCCGCCCTGAAGCATCCCCAACGGGTTTGCGTGCTTCTCGAGGGCGGGGAAGCGGGCCACAAGACGTTTCCGCGGTTCATACTCAAGAAAGGTGGAACCGAATTCCTGGATGGAATTGGGAGGGATCTGCACGCCGGATTGGCGCGCCCCTTCTATGAAAGAGCCGAACATCTCCGTGAAGATGGCAGTATTTTGCGCGCGCTCCTCTGCGCTTTCGGGTGGAGCGGGCGGTGCAGCTGATGCTCTTGATTTCATGCGGACCTCCGTTTCGCTGTCTTTGCGGCGTTGGTGAAGTGGACCGATACGCCTTAAAGTGTATATGCACTATATAGTGTATATACACTAAAGCAAAAGCAACCGTCAAACGATTTTTCGCGCCGAGCCGGTCGCTTTGGCGGTGGATGAACTCTTGATTAAGCGCCCTTTTTGGAAGTCTCGCCGGCTACTTTTTCCTGTAAACCTGGTCGAACTCCGCCCCGTCGGCAAAGAAGCGTGACTGCGCTTTCTCCCAGCCTCCAAAGGTGTCTTCCACCGTGAAGAGTTTGACCGACGGGAAGCTTCGTATTCCTGGAACGTTCTTACGGGGGCGGTAACCGTGTTTTGCTGCAAGCGCCTGAGCCTCGTCCGTGTAGAGGAAGCGAAGGTATTCATCAGCGGCGTCTTTGGTCCCATGCTTGGCCGTGATCGTGTCAATCGAGGAAACGGAAGGCTCTGCGAGAATACTGGCGGAGGGGGTAACGACTTCAAATTGTGAGGCTGGAAATTCCTTTTGAATGAGCAGCGCCTCGTTCTCCCACGCAATCAGCACGTCGCCCTGATTGTTCTTTGCGAACGTTGTCGTGGCGCCGCGTGCGCCGGAATCGAGCACCGGGACATTCTTGTATAACGCTTCTATGAAGCCGCGGGCCTTGTCCTCGCCCAATGTTTTCATAGCATAGCCGCGCGCGGCCAGGTAGTTCCAGCGCGCTCCGCCGGAGGTTTTAGGGCTGGGAGTGATAACGGAAACGCCGTCCCTGACCAGGTCATTCCAGTCCTTGATCTGTCTGGGATTTCCCTGGCGAACGACGAAAACGATCGTAGATGTATAGGGTGCGCTGTTGTCCGGCAGTCGCTTCTGCCAGTCTTTGCCAGTCAGTCCCTTCCGGGAGATCGCGTCTACGTCGTATGCAAGGGCCAGGGTCACCACATCCGCTTCCAGTCCGTCAATGACGGAACGCGCCTGTTTGCCGGACCCTCCGTGCGACTGTCGGACCTCAATGCTCTGGCCCGTTTTTGTCTTCCAATGTGCGGCAAAGAGATCATTGTAGTCTTTATAGAATTCCCTTGTGGGGTCGTAGGAAACGTTGAGAAGCGTTATCCCGGTAGATTTCTTGGCGCATCCAACGCTCCACGCAGAGAGCAGAAGAGCGGCCAGAATAATCGCTATCGTGTGTTTTTTCATATCCCATCTCCACCAACAAAACTGAGGTCCAAAACTTCCCGTCTGGTCACAATACTTTCCGCAAACACAGATGCGAGCGTCGCTTTATCCATCAGCCCGGCCACTGTGTTTCTAACGTTCATCATCAGCCGGCGGAAACGGCAGACGGATTCCTGGGTACAGCTTTCATAGTGAGAGATCGACACGCAGGCGATGGGGGCAAGGACGCCGTCAAAGAGCCGCACGATCTGGCCCATGGTAATCTCTTTGGGATCCTTCGCGAGGAGATAGCCGCCGAGCTTGCCGGGAACGCTGTCAACCCAGCCGCGTCCTTTCATGTCGAGGAGGATGTGTTCCAGAAAGCGTTTGGGAATCTTGTTTCTCTTGGCAATTTCGCCTATGGGGATGGGCTCTCCACCGTGGTTCTCGACGAGGGTGAAGATCGCGCGCAGCGCATAGTCTGTTTTCTTTGAAATCCTCATTTGGCCAGTCTTGTATAGACGACTAATTTTGTCGTGTATTTTTGCGCGGGTGGGCTTGTCAACCGAGAAACTCCGAATCAGAGCATTTTAATCTTGAGTATTTTAGTCGTAATCGACTTGCCCGTAGCGATGGGTGTCCGATCGATGGCTCGTGTCATTTCGGTGGAAGGAGAAAAGCGTGCTGCCGGGGTTCGGGATTTCTTTGGGGATTACCCTCCTGTATCTCTGCTTGATCGTTCTGATCCCACTCGCAGCGCTTCTGGCCAAGTCCGTGTCCGGCGGATCAGACGCATTTCTTGCTTCCGTGATGGATCCACGTGTCATTTCTTCCTATAGGGTGAGCTTTGGGATTTCCGCCCTGGCTGCGCTCGTGAACGCCGTCTTTGGGCTCATCATTGCATACGTTCTTGTTCGTTACGAATTTCCGGGGAAGCGCGTTCTGGATGCCTTGGTCGACATTCCCTTTGCGCTTCCTACGGCGGTGTCCGGAATCGCACTGACCGCAGTGTATTCTGAAAAAGGGGGCTATGGTCGCTTCTTTCACGTATTGGGAATCAAGACGGCGTATTCTGAAGCGGGAATCTTTGTGGCTCTCGTGTTCATCGGCCTTCCGTTCGTTGTCCGCACCATT
>JACPZR010000159.1 GCA_016195395.1 Spirochaetia bacterium | reverse complement strand
CCGTTGGAGACGGCAAGCGCGTTCGCGTAATCGTATATCTCTGTGGCGTCCGCGGCAATGTCTGATTCGCCGACCACCACCGTATCTTCTTGAATTTCACCCGGGTGGGCAAGTACTGCTGCTTCGAGCGCTGGGCCGCGGTTTCCCTTATTACCCGCAGCATCTTGAGACAAGCTCGATCCGCCGCGGAGTCCAAATGTTCCCGCGAGCGCACGCACTCCGGCCGTCAATCCCCACATAGCGAGCACCACTGCAATGCCTGCGACAATCAGAAGCGACGCTGCTTTCAAGCTCCGCACGCGGTCCGTCATCAGCATGAGGTTGTCGCGTACAAACTGGATGCCCCGTTTCACGCCGGACTTAGAGCTGCCGATCCACGCCGTCAGTCTGTCCTTGATTCCGGCCGCCGCATTCTTCCGCGGAGCATGGAGCCCGATGTCGAGAGCGCCAAGGAGATCAAAGAGTCTCTGCCTTTCATGCAGAAGGCGATAACGCTCTTCCAAGATCTTTTCGATCGCTTCAATACAACCGCGGTATCCGGGAGGATCATTGGCTTTGTCCAGAAGTCTCCCCTGTCTGCGCAAAAGTCCCTTGTAGGCCTGACCTTCTGCCTGAAGATTCTCCACTGCGGGCGGCATTTGGAAAACGACAACTTCAGGCGCTTTCTTCTGCGCCAAGAGATACGTGCGCTTTCCGGCGAGGCTCAAGATTTCAAACGAGTGCGCCCCGGCCTCGGCAAGCGCCATCCACTGGCGGTTTGTAAACCGGGCCAGGCTGTTCTTCTTGGATGCCTTGTCCGCGTCCGCTTCTCCACTCAGGCACTGCATGAGGAAGTCCTGGACCAGCGCCTCAAAGGGGGTGCCTTTTAGAGCTTCAAGGAACGCTTTCACCAGTGAGGCAGGCGCGTCCCCATGATGCAGATTGTACTCCGCGCCGGCAGCCAATGGGTAGGATCCCGGACGAAGCGACCGCCCCATGTAGTATCCCTGAGAAATTCCATGTGGAATGTGCAGCACAAGCCGTCCCTGCACATCATCAAAGTCCGTCTTGTGGGAGATATGGGCCACTTCTAAGTCATAAGGACCGCGAATGTACTCAAACGACTTGTTCTTACGGGAACCAGTGGACAAAGGGAAAAGCACCTGCACATGACTCTCCACGTTGCCGCCCATACGGACGACAAAGGCGCCGTGGCTCTTGGTCTTGGAAGTGAAGTAGGACGCTTCCCGGGCAAATGGCAGCGAGCGGCCGTCCTCAAAGAACGCCAGCTTTGCATTCAAGTAGAGCTTCTTCAGATTGTTCAGCTTGTCCCCGCCTGGCGCGCTGACCGCAAACGTTCGGAAATTCTGGAAATCAAGAACGCGCGAACCGCCCACGGAAACGCTGAAGTTGCCGTTCCCGTACAACGTAGTAACGCTCCGGCCCCTTGCATCCTGGACGCCCTTGCCTTGAGCATATGGAATCAGTTCGATCTGGGGCTTCTGGTCCTCGCGGAGTTCCGCGATCCCGGAATAATAGTACATCTGAGAGATGGTATCTTTGCTTCCGACATAGCGGATCACGTCGTTCCCATCAGCCACGGTAGCCTGTATCCAAGCCACCTCAAGCGCCGCATTGGGCGGATCGGAATCGGGCAGAATCACATTCTCGATGTGACGCAGGAGGTTATGTGGAATCGCCGCACCGGACCCTACGCGCACAAAGGGACGCAGGTCGCGCCGGTCGCGCCCCGCGAAAATAATGACCGTATCACGGTCGATTTGAAAAACCCTGTCGTTTCCGCGCAGTTCTGAAAGGTTAACGCTTTGCTTTTTCTGTGCCATCGGTATACTCGAAGATGAAATTGCCAATCTTGAACTTGTCGCCGTTGCTCAAAAGCCCTTTGCTCTTTTGCGCGACGTACTTAATGAGGGACGCAGGTTTCCCTACCGGGACCAGGTAGTTCTCCCCTTTGGCTGCTTTTGCGCGAAAACTGAATTTCTGCGCCACGCCTAACGTTTTAATACGGAGATTGGAACCGATCGGCGACCCAATAGAAAACACCGGCGCGTTCAGCTTCCCGAGAGTGTACTCGGATTTCATTGGGAAGCTCACGCCGTCTTCATAGTAGAGTATCTTTCCAGCCACCTTGTAGCGGTTCCTGAACTTCTTGATGAGAAGGAAGAGGACCCACAGGATAATGAGACCGCCGAGAGCGGCAGCAACCCACATCCAATTGGCTTTGAGGAATTTCTGAATGGGGCCAAACCAGGATGTGTAAGCAATGTCCTTGCTCACATTGTCAAGTCCAGTCTCCTGCCCCGGCGTTCCACCCTTCTTGGTCTCCACCATCTTCACTTGAGAGGACATGCTCTTCAAGCGGGATTCCAGTTTGGGATCGTGCAGAGTCCCAAGGCTCACATAATAGACATAGTATT
>JACPZR010000158.1 GCA_016195395.1 Spirochaetia bacterium | reverse complement strand
GGCTTCGATGATCCGCTTGACAGCTTCCGCCTGAGAAAGGTCCATTTTCCCGTTCAGAAAAGCGCGTCGGGTGAATTCTCCGGGTCCAGCGGGCCGGGCCAAACCCTGGTCAGCCACCAATCCAATGACCTGGCGCACCAAGAGCATATTCCCGTGCGTAGAGATTTCGGCGGTGTCTTCTCCTGTGTAGCTCGCGGGTCCCGGAAAAAACGTTACGAGACTGGTGTCGATCGGCGGTCCGTCAGGCGCGGTGATTGTACAGAGAAATGCGTGGCGCGGATTGGCAGCAAAGTCCGGTGCGCGCCCGGTTTTGTTCCGGCAGATGGTTTTCAGGATTCCGATTACGTCGGGGCCGGAGAGGCGTATAACGCTGACGGCGCCGCGGCCATGAGGTGTGGCCGCGGCAATGATCGTATCCTGGTCAGACTGGTTCTTCTCCCTCACGTTCGTAATTTTCTTCGATTTGTTCGTCAAGGTCCCGCTGCCCCGGACCGGATGGAAGCACACGCACTCGCTTGTACACTGCCGACGGCCTCGATAGCCTTCGATATCCAGCATGACCCGTTTTCCGTGACGCACTTTCGAATGAACCAGCAGGTTGACCACAAACTGCAGCGCATCGAGCGTACGTCCCCGCTTTCCAATCAGAATCCCCGAATCCGGCGATTCCAACTCAAGGATGATATTGTCTTCTTCATACCGGATGCCGGTGACGGTGGCATCCAGTCCCATTTTCCGAATCACGGTGACCGCTGTTCCTTTGATCAACGCTTCTACCGGCGTTGTCTCTTTAGGAAACACACGGAGCACCACGGGCTTGCGAGAAACCAGACCCAGTAGACCCTGCTTAGGTCCCACTGGTCTGAAATCGAGATCATCCGCGGAAACGCCCAGAACTTCCGTGGCTCTTTCTTCTGCTTCGGCCTTAGTCTTTCCCTCCGACTCGAAGATATAGTTATCCATATCCAAACTCCCGAAAATAAGTTCGTTACTTGGCCGGTTCGTCTTTGCCGGACGCAAAGCGCTCCGCCACCACCTGCCAGATTACGGCGATGATATTCTGGACCGTCCAGTACAGGGTCACGCCGCTGGGAATGCTCCAGAAGAAAAGAAGCATCACAAACGGCATCACATACATCAGCATCTTTTGCTGCGGGTCCGCGGTGACTGTGGTCAGACGCTGCTGCGCAATCTGAGATCCCACCATGATAAGCGGCAGGATGTTAATGTGGACGTTATGCGCTATAAACAGGTCTTTGAAAACGTAAATTGTGTCGGGTCTTGACAAGTCTGTCATCCACAACGCGAAGGGGCTGTGCCAAAGATCGATTGACTCAGAGAACGCGCTGTAAAGGGCAATGAAGATCGGCATCTGGATCAGGATGGGCAGACATCCCTTCATGGGGTTGATATTGTGCTTCTTATACAGCTCCATGGTCCGCTTCTGCTTTTCCTGCGGATTGTCTGCATATTTGGCGTTGATCTTGTCCATCTCCGGCTTGAGGAGACTCATCCGCTTCATGCTCTTGGCCTGCATCTGGTTCAGCGGGAACGTTATGAGCTTAAAGAACACGGCGATGATGATGATCACCCAGCCCCAGTTGCCGATCCACTTATACGCAAAGTGCATCAGCCAGACAATGCCGTCGCGCACTCCCGAAAAAATGGAGAGGAACGTGGAAGAATACAGAACCTTGCGCACCGTTGAGTCGCTCTTGGCTTCGCCGTACTCTGCGAGGGCCAGCGCTTCATTGTGAATGGAGTGCGAGTCTTCGTTCTTCTGGCCCACAAAGACCTGCGAATCGATTACCAGGAGATCCGGCCGCTTCTGGGCCGCAACGATCAGGGCGTGGTTGCCGGTCTCCGCGTTCCGAATGGACCCATCCGCGTTGACGTTACCTGCAGGACTTCCAAGTTCAACATCGCCGCCCTGTGCCGGGCCCAGTTTGAATTGCGAGAAAAACGTCGTGGAAGCCTCGCGGCCGGCGGGATCGATCTGGTTTCTGAGGATGATTCCGTTGGGCTTATGGGATGACCCTTCCGGGCCCAGAAAGCGCGAATAGGCGATCAGATAACGTGACTGCGCGCCCACAAAGTCGAGCGGTCCCACCTTGCCCTTGTATTCGGGACGAATCGTATGGGCCATGTCCGCGAGTTTTTCCCCGCACCCAATGGGCGCCAGAATACTGTTGGACGGCGGAATATTGGGGCGCTGGTCCAGGGAGCCTGCATAATAGAAGAACCGGCCGTGAAAGGCCGCGTCGCGGTCATCGTTTGGATACGGGGCCGGACCCAGGTCTCCAAACGTCTTGTAATAGAGGTCCCCGCCGAGTGTAAGCTCTTTCTTGTCCATGTTCCGGATCACGGTGATCTGGTGGAAGAAGCTCTCGTTCTTGAAGAAGCGGTATACTTTGATGATCTCGAGGTTCTGATCTTTGACACGCACGGGAAGGCGGTAGCGGATTTCTGTAGCGCCGGTTTTGGCATCTCTCAAGACGTTAGACGCCTGAAATTTTGCGTCGTTGAGCGGAGGCGATGCCATCTGGTAGGCGCCGGCCACCTGCGCGTCGTCTTTGAAATAGAGATGCGGTTGAAAATCCATCCCGTTGCCGCGCGTAATCTCAAGAGCGCGGTGTTCGGTTGCAATAGGATCGTTCTGTTCTTTGATGACGGTTTCAGGTACACGAAGATCGTCGTGGCTCTTTACGTAATAGCGCGTTATCCGTCCGCCCTTTGAGGAAAGTTCAGTGATCGAAAGTCCGTTATCTACAAGCGTTTTGTCCCCGCCGCCCTCTGTGAATACAAAGTCGTTCTTGGGGCGGTTGGTACTTGTAGGAATCTTTGCCTGATGAACGTTGTTTTCTTTATGCTCGGTAGGAGACGGTCCGGAGAAGAACTGCATGAAAACGAGAACGCCGCCGCCCACAACGAGAAGCGGGATAATTGATTGTAAGCCGCCGGGTTTGTTTTCCTGATTTTCCATGCTGCATCCTTATGTGTGTGAGTGCGTGTGGTCCGGCACGGCCGGGTCAAAGTAGCCCTTAGAGAAGGGTTGGCATCGCAGGATCCGCCAGATCGACTTCCCGAGAGCCTTGAAAAACGAATAATTCTGAAAACACTCGAGCGCGTACTGCGAGCAGGACGGATAGAAGCGACACGTATTCCCCTTGAGAGGAGAAATCGCTTTCTGGTAGAATCGTATGATTGCTATAAAGATCCGTTTCAATTCTGGTTCCTTAGGACCGCCGAATCGTCGCTTTCGGTTCCTTTGGGCAGAAGGCCGGCTCGTGACAGAACCAACCCAAGTGAACGACGTCTCTCCGGCGCGCTCGATGCCTCATAGCCTGCGTTTGGCATGATGCCGATCCAAACTCCCTGCTTCAGGGCTGGGACGAAGGGTTCGGCCGCTTCCCGCACAACGCGCTTGAGCCGGTTTCTCACAGGTGCGGAGCCGATCCCCTTACGGACACAGACAGCCATGCGTGCGGGTTCGTTTTCTGCCACCATGAGACAAATCACTGATACATTGCGCCCGTGAAAGCGCCTTCCCTCTTTGAACAGCTTGTCGAACCGGGATTTTCCGGTAAGGACCGCCCGGCGGAAAGCGCTGGTCCCCAGGGGCTATTTCCTGTGCGCTGTGTCCGCAACAGTCAAGCGATGACGGCCTTTACGACGTCGTCTGGAAAGAACCTGCCGGCCGTTCTTTGTGGCCATTCTAGCGCGAAAACCGTGTGTGCGCGCCCTGCGGAGCTTGCTGGGTTGAAAAGTTCGCTTCATCGTAATCCTTCATGAGGGCGGCTGCTACGCACGACCTGCGCCGCAGGCAAAGTGGTTCGCATAGCAAAACACCGGAGACAATAGTCATCCCCGGAGGCCGTAAGGCCGCATCTCCAAAGTGGAAGGATTTTTGAGGTGCCTCCTGAGTCAATTGCAATTCCTGGCGCCTATATTGGTACATTGTTTCAGCTTTTTTGCGTTTTTCGCTTGATTCAGGTCGAAGTGAAAGAAAACCATCGGCGACCGATCGGGTACCGGATGAGAGCTCTTGGAAGACG
>JACPZR010000106.1 GCA_016195395.1 Spirochaetia bacterium | reverse complement strand
TTCGACTCCCTGACAAAGGACAACGAGAAGCTCCGTTCCGCCATGGGCTTCACCCTTTCCCGCGATTTTCCCGAACTGCGTGCCGAGGTTTTGGGCGTCCGCTTGGATTCCATCAGTCCGCGGATTCTCATCGGCAAGGGCAAGAACGACGGTCTGGTTCCTTTCATGCCGGTCATTGCCCACGCGCACGACGCTGACGACAATACCATACGCGCTGTAGTCGGCATTGTGGCATCGGTGGATTCCACTACGGCCATTGTGCAGCCGATCTTTCACCCCGCCTTCAAGCTGGGCGTGCGGATTCCGGACACAGGAGAATGGGCTCTTCTCACAGGGAATTCAGGTAACGTTACAGAAGCTCTTTTGACATACATAACGTCAGACCTCAAGAACGCTCCGGCAAAAGACAGTAAAGATCCCAAACCAACGGGCCTCAAGAACCTGACCATTTTCACCAGTGGCGGCAGCGGAATTTTCCCCAAAGGCATCCCCGTGGGCAAAATCTCCCGAGAGGGGACGCGTCAGGGGGATACGCGCACCGCGTTCGTAAAACCGTTTGCGGACATTGGAGAGCTGGATTACGTAGTGGTGATTCTCAAGAAGCCGGAACCGTGGAAGTCGCGCTGGGACAGAGACGACAACTGGGATGACAACCTCCGCACCGAATTTGGAGCCCCACAATTCCCTGAGATGGAAATCAAGCCGCGTCAGCCTAAGCGCGAACGCGCCGCAACACCGCTGGAAAAAGACCAGGGCGAACCCGGCAAAGACAAGAAAGACGACGGGGAAACCGGGCCCAGAAAAATCCAGAACGTGAACCAATAGTATGTTCCTTGAATTTTTAGTAGTAGCGATTGGACTTGTGGTCTCCTTCTTTCTGAAGGGATTCAGATTTTTGAGCCTGAATTTCAGCTTCATGGGGAGCGGACTCATTTTCCCCGACTTTCTTTTGATCTTCGTAATCTTCTTTGCGCTTCGCCGCGGTGAATTTGCGGGTTTGTGGATAGGTTTCTTTGCTGGGATTCTTGAGGACTCAGGGATACGACAGTACTTGGACGTGGCCGGGGAATTTGTTCCCCTGATTGGAGTGCATTCCCTGGTCTACACCATGGCAGGTTTTATCCTGGGCAAAATGAACCGCGTCATCGATAAAGACCGTGTGGCGCCTATCATGGCGATCGTACTGGGAACATCGATTGTAGTGCGTTTTCTGGTGTGGCTGTTTATGGGCTGGCTGGAGGACTTCAACAAGTCGTATTCTTTTGTGGGCCCTGCCGTCTATACTGCGCTCGTTTCTCCCATGTGGTTCTGGCTTCTGAGCTGGCTGTATAAGATCGAGAGCTCGGAGATCTCATGAGCTCAAAGTCGGCCACACAATTCCGACTTGAACAGAAGTTTCAGAAGCGCCTGTACTTTGCCGTCGGCGTTATCCTCTTTTGCGTTTTCATCATGTCAATGCAGCTGGGGAACCTCCAGCTGGTGCGCGGCTACGAGAACCGAGTGCTTGCAAAGAAGTTCGTGAGTCGCCAGGAGTTTACCATTGCCCCGCGCGGCCTTGTGTATGACAGGCACGGACCCGTGGGCCCGGCGCTGATCCAGAATATCAACTACATTGACTTTGTGATTCACCCAGCGCGTTTCCGTAACCGCGATGAAGGGGAACGTTTCCTGCGTGAATTCTCAGCGTTGATGGGCCGACCGTTTGAAGAGTTCGCGGACAAAGTGGTTCAGGAAAACTGGCAGCGCATGGTGCGTCGGAACGAACCGATTGTTTTGTTGAACCGCATGTCCAAAGTGGAACAGGAGCGACTCGCAGAATTCCGCATGAGCTCGCGTTATGGCGAGTTCGTGGACAACCATGTGCGTTATTACTCCATGGGGCCAGCCTTGGCGCATGTGAGCGGATACATTGGTCTTCCGTCGCGTCACGAACTGGACCGCAAGCTTGCTCTGCCGTACCAGATGATCGGGAAGGGCGGATTGGAAGCGCGGTACGACTCCGAACTCCGTGGAACGGACGGCGTGCGGGTGCGCAGCCGCGTCCTGGAATCGGAAGAACAGATCGCTGCGTCGGAACACGGAAATAATATCATTCTATCGATTGACCGGGATATCCAGGCAGCTGCGTACCGTTCGCTTGTGGCCACCGGGAAGCGCGGCACAGCGATTGCCATGCGCGCGAGCACCGGCGAAATCCTTGCCTTGGTTTCCAACCCGTCGTTTGACCCCAACCTCCTTTCAAGCGCTTCAAGCGACAAACGCAATGCGCACTACAAGGACGTGGACGATCACGAAGGATTCTTGAACATTGCGATTCAGGCCAAATTTCCGCCGGCTTCCACATTCAAGCCGCTCGTTGCCCTGGCCGCGTTGGAAGCGCCCGAACCGCTCCGCACACCGGAGACAACTACGTTCTACTGTCCTGGAAAATGGGTACTGCCTTCTTCAATGCCGGGCGTTACCGCCTCGGAACACTTTGACACTGAACCTCACGGCACCAATGACATGGTGGGCGCCATCCAAAAAAGCTGTAACGTGTACTTCTACCAGCTGGGTCACAAGATCGGAGCAACGCCCATGATTCAGCTGGCGCGCAACTTTGGTCTGGACCGGCGCACCGGCATTGACCTTCCCGGAGAGATCAACGGGTTTGTGCCCGACCAACGTTGGAAACAGATAACGTGGTCCAGCCGCTGGTACGACGGGGACACTGTGAACATGGCCATTGGTCAGGGATTCTTGGAAGTTACGCCGCTGGAAGTGGCTGTGTACATTGCCGCACTTGCCAACCGGGGAAAGATATATCGTCCGCATCTGGTGAACGAAGTCCGGGATCCACTGACGGACAAAGTGCTTCGTAAAGTGGGCGCTGAGTTGATCAAAGAAGTCCCCATATCGCAGAAGAGTCTCGAAATTGTTCACAAGGGAATGCGTCAGGTGGTCTTGGAAGGAACCGCGGCTTTCTTGAACCGCAAAGACCTCCCGCCGATCGCCGGGAAAACAGGGACGGTCCAAACACGCAGCCAACGCAAGTCGGCCAGCCATGCGTGGTTTATGGGGTTTGCGCCGTTTGGGGCGCCGCCGGAAGAGCAGATCGTAGTGGTAGTTTTCGTTGAGTTCGGCGTATGGGGAGCCTCGACAGCTGCACCCGTGGCCGGTGATATCTTCAAGGCTGCGTTTTCTGTGCCGGCACTGCAGCCGGCGAATACCAACCCGGTTCCGGGTACTCCCGGCCAAGGCCAGCCGCAGAACCAGAACCAAAATCCAAATCAAGCGCAGGGAAATGGACAGAAGATTCCGAATTGATCCACTTCTTGTGATACCCGTGTTGTTCGTGGTCTTCGCGGGCATTTTCACGCTCTATACTCAGGAGATTGTGTCTGATGCCCCCGAGGGACGTTGGCTGCGTCAGTTGATCTTTTTTGCTGTGGGAACAGTCATCTGTCTGGGACTCAGGCGGATGAATTACCAGGTGATTGGAGCGTACGCACCGCACCTCTTTGCTATCGCCATTCTCCTTTTGATCATAACGCTGATTCCGGGAATCGGAAAAGAGGTGAAGGGCGCGCGCTCATGGCTCCGTTGGGGGCCTGTGGGTTTTCAGACGTCTGAATTCGCAAAGCTGGCGTTGATTGTGCTGTTGGCAAAGTACCTGGAAGTCAAAGAGCGGGATATGGAAAAGATTCCCACTCTGCTCACGGCCTTTGCGATTGGACTTCTGCCGATGCTCTTGATTGTGGTTCAGCCGGACCTTGGATATGCTGTGGCCTTTGCGCCGATCATGCTCGCCATGCTCTTTATTGCAGGCGCAGACATCCTTCACATGCTTTCGATTGTAATTTTCTTTGGCGTGTCCATGTCCATTCCGCTCTACATTGAGTACAACCACATAACGTTGGTTGATCCGCTGGTCACAAACATGATCGAGCTGGGCAAGAATGATCTTCTGCCCGCGCCGCGGATATTACGGAGTGAAGTGTGGGCGTTCGTGGATCGCGGCCGGATTCCGTCCGCGGTCGATGGACCCGACCGCTCGTATTTATCGGGAATATTGTCAAATCCGGAACTCTACAGCTCTCTGAAAGAATCCGCATCGAGCGTGCGGCAGGAGGCGGGCGGCCTTCTCCTGCGCATTCTGGAGAGCGATCTTTTGATGTCGATCCTGGGTCTGCTTCTGGCCATCGCAGCGCTGGTGCTCTTTATCATCCGGTTTACGCAGGGGATTTCGCGGACGAATCTGCGCCGGTTCTATATTCCGCTGGGAGTGCTGGGCATTTCCATTCTTTCCTCCGTCGCCGTTCACATGACGTTTTCTTTCAAGTATCACCAGATTGCGCGCGTAACAGCGTTCATCAATCCGGACAAATTCCCGCGGGACCTTGCATATCAGATACGCGCGTCAAAGGCTGCCATCGGTTCAGGGCAATTGGTGGGCCGCGGTTTGTTTGCCGGTGACATGACAGTGGGAGACCGGCCGCTTGTCCCCGAGGCCTACACGGACTTTATTTTCACTTCTTGGAGCGAGCGTACCGGGTTCTTTGGCGCCATCGTGCTGCTTGCACTGCTGATCGTTATCCCCGTCCGGGCGCTCCAGCTCAGTTTTGAATCGCGCGACCGCTTTGCGTCGCTTCTCGCGGCCGGGATCGCGTTCATGTTCTTTTTCCACATTCTCTTCAACGTTGGGATTGCTTTGGGACTGATGCCTGTGACGGGACTCCCGCTGAGCTTCATGAGTTATGGCGGGTCGCACCTGATGATCTGCATGGCTGCCCTGGGTATCCTTCTATCGATTTATCGCCGTCGTTTTGCGAACTAGAAGCGGGTCTTTCCGCCCGTCCGTGTCGATTTGGGCCATTCCGGGGCCGATATTAGAAAAGCATGAAGAGGACACTCGCGCGACTGCAAAAGCTGCGGAACCTTGCGTTTCTCCTTGAAAAGGGTTTGTCCGACCTTGAGGACTTTCACCACAAGAGCGACAGGCACTTGGACACGCTCGATGAGCGTGCCGCGCTTCTGGAACAGGCATCAGCAGACGGACCCGCGTACGTGCGCGAGCGCGCCAAGCGTCTCCGCGGACTCATAGGTGATGCGCGCGGCCGCATTGGTTACGCGCCCAAAAACTATCACGCCCTCTTTCGCCAGCTGGACAAAGTTAAAAATACAGACCTTGTGGAGATGTTCAGCGAGTCTCTCCAGAAGCGTGTGGACCGCCTTGTAGCCGGCGCGGACAGCGTGAAAGACCTGATTGTTCCCGGCACGCGGCGCGTTGTCTTGTACGAGTTGGGCGGGATGACGTTCGCCGTCGCGGGACGCGTTGTCCGCTACATCCGGGGCATTGGACAGGAACGCATCAGAAACATTGAACGATTGGTGAAGCCGCGCAGGGGCTCTATTGAATTCTTCCCGGACCCCGCGGACCGCGTATTCTTTCCCGACACCTTGGACGGCCGCACACTGGATCTTGTCATCATGGGTCGCTCACTTTCGGATACGAGAGTTCCGGGCGATGCGGATTATCTGGGGGTTTTCTGTGACCGTCTTTCCCCGGGGGAGATCAACGTTCTTGCAAAGAAAGCGGAGCGCTTTGCAGAGCCGCACAGATACGTGCGCGCGGTTGTTCGCCACCAAGGGCGTCCTGTGTATCTGGTAACATTCTGATAGAGGCCGGTCCAGCCCGCTTATGAGTGGCCGTCAGCCTTTGATATATACTCGTTGAATTCCTGAAGGTCCCGCGCGAATTGATTCATGCGCGCTTTGCCCCACTCGCGTCCAAGCCCGGCCAGCACTTTGGATTCTGCGTGATCCAAAGCCTCACTCAGGCCTCTGCCCTT
>JACPZR010000141.1 GCA_016195395.1 Spirochaetia bacterium | reverse complement strand
GGGCCGGGAAGAAAAGTCGGACAAGGAGCTCACAAAGAAGCTCGCCGAGCAGATTGATATTTTTGTAAACGACAGCTTTCAGGCCTGCGCTCTGGATTCCGCGATCGTAACGTCGCTTCCGGGGCTTGTTCCTTCCGCGGCCGGGATGCAGCTCTTCTCTGAAATTGAAGCGTTCGATGCCCTGGCCCAGGGAAAAGACAGACCCACAACGCTCCTTGTAGGCGGCGTGGGCCTTGCTGACAAACTGAAACTGATCCGTAAGCTGATCCCCGTCATCGATACAATTCTTGTGGCCGGCGGTCTGCCGTTCACGTTTCTCAAATCGCGGGCCATCCCCGTAGGCAATTCGCTCGTAGAACAGGGATTGGAAGTGGATGCCTTCCAGACTTTGGAAAAGGCGGAGCTGGGACAAAAAGAATTCTATCTTCCTATGGACCACGTAGCAGCCGAGCAGCTCTCAAAGTCCGCAAAGAAAAAGACGGTGACGGAGATTCCGCCGCGCTGGACAGCCCTCGACGTCGGCCCCAAGTCGCTCTCAACATTTGAGAAAGTGCTGAAGAAGTCCTCGTTTATCTTCTGGTACGGACCGTTGGGCGTGATCGAAATGGAGGGCTTTGCCGCAGGCACAGCAGCCGTGGCAAAACTCCTGAAGAAAACCAAGGCGCGCGTCATCGTGGCGGGGTCGGAGACGGTGGACTTCGTGAGAAGGGAGAGCGGAAACCCTGAGGGAGTGGTTTTCTGTCGCTCCAGCAAAGCCGCGCTCGAATACTTGGCTCGAAATACGCTTCCCGGCGTCGAAGCACTCAAGAAAGAGGCATAATATGCAGATTCTCCAGACCGTGGTTCTTGTGATCTTCTTTGTTTGTTGCGCCGTGATGATCTTCCTCATTTTGATTCAGTCCGGCAAAGGCGGCAGTCTGGGAATTCTCGGCGGGGGCGGTTCTTCCAGCGCCTTCGGCAGTTCCACTGTTGACGTTGTGACCAAAGCCACCTGGTGGGCGGCGCTCGTCTTCTTCAGCCTTGCCATCCTTGCCGCTATTGCATTTGCTGATACCGGTCCCAAGCTGGAAGAGGACAAGTCGGCGGCCACAGGAACGTCTGAAACCACGATCCCCAAAGCGGCTGACAAAGACGCTTCAGGCAAGTCGGCAGACACAACAAAACCAGCCGATGCCACCAAGCCGGATGCAGCCAAGCAGCCGGAAAACAAACCCAAGTAATCTCTCTTTGGCCCATGTTGGCCCCCTTGCCGGGGCCGACGCTTGCCGTTATTGTCACGTTATGTCCCCTTTCTACGCAAATCGATCCCTCGCGGCCTTCCGAGCGGGGAAAAATGAAACGACTTGTTTTTCGGTTTGACAGTCGCCTGAGCCTAAGTACTTTTTCTGAAAGCCCGCTTTTTTTTTGGAAAGACCGTTAAATTCCGGTTTCTGCGGTGCCAATAATGAAAAGGGCGCAACCGCTGAAGGCGGCCGCCCATAAGACACGAGTGAGCCAGAGGGTGACTATGAAAAAACAAACAATCGCCATCATCGGGTTTTTAGGGGGCCTCCTCTTTACGGGGCTGACCGCAGAACCTCGGATTATCAACAGAGACCAGGAAGCTAAGGATTTCCCTGCCCTGCAGGAAACCGAAAAGCGCTTGGACGCAAACATTGCAGATGCATACAACCGGATCAGCGTATTCGGCCCGTTGGTTGAGAAAGCAAAATTGGACCGCATCTCCCTTGCTAAAGAGAAGCAGGATCCGCTCAACTTCAACAATATGTTCCGACTCTTGAAGTTCACCCCGCGCAATACATACGTGCGCTTTGTGTCAGAAGATGCCCCTGTGAGCGCCGAGAAACCGGACCAGAAGGACGCAGCTGCGTTCATCTTTGCCGGTCTTGGAGACAAGCAGGAGATCATCGCGCGCATTGACGAAAAGGTGAAGCAGGCCACGGCCGCGGGCGTTAAAGTAGCGTCTCCCGCATTCCAGAACCGCGACGGCGTTGAGTTGACCCAGTTCGAATTCATCTAT
>JACPZR010000105.1 GCA_016195395.1 Spirochaetia bacterium | reverse complement strand
ACAATAATCCGCCGCGGCGACGATACTAAGATTGCGCCCGGCGCCGCCGGCGATTTCGGGCGCGCCTCGAATATTAAACTACATATCCTCGCCGACGGCGATCGTTATGTTCTTGACCAGGACCGCGTGATCTTTAACGATCGCCCCCTCGTCGCGCCCCCGCAGACGCGCGAGCAGGCCGACGACGAATTGGCGGCGAGCCGCGCGGCGAAATAGGCCTTAAGTTCGATGCCAAATTGCCGTACAATTCGGCAAGATGCTCACCAGATCGCTTTCACTGCCCAAAGACAAGTCCTGCCTGCTGCTCGGACCGCGTCAGACGGGCAAGAGTACATGGATGCGCGCGCAGCTTCCAAAGAGCGCATGGACGGTCGATCTTCTCGAACACGACGCTTTTCTTCGCTATGCAAAGGATCCATCGCAGTTTCGGATCGAGGCAAGGGAGAAGATACAAAAAGGAATTTCAACGATCTTCGTTGACGAGATTCAAAAGGTTCCCGACCTCCTCGACGAAAGTCACGGTCTCATCGAATCTACCCAAGCGCGTTTTTTATTAACAGGATCGAGCGCGCGCAAATTGAAGCGGCGAGGGACAAACCTCCTCGCGGGGCGTGCCGTCATGCGGCGCCTGCATCCGCTGACGATGATCGAGATCGGCGATGCTCTTCATCTGGAGCGAGTCCTGAGGCTCGGAAGCCTTCCGCTGTCCGTCGTTCAGGACGAGAAAGATGCAATCGATTTTCTTACAACTTATACGCAAACCTACCTTCGGGAGGAGATTCAATCCGAGTCTCTGGTTCGCAATCTGGGAGGATTCGCGCGTTTCCTCGAACTCGCCGCGGCTCAATCGGGCGATCTATTAAATTACAGTTCCGTGGGGCGCGACGCGGCGCTCGCGTCGCGAACGGTATTGGAATACTTCCAGATTTTGGAGGACACGCTCGTCGGCGTGCGATTGGAACCTTATTACAAAAGTCCGCGGGCGCGCCTTGTCGCGCATCCGAAGTT
>JACPZR010000086.1 GCA_016195395.1 Spirochaetia bacterium | reverse complement strand
GTTGGACCTTGGATTACAGCCTGTTTCGAACCGTTTCCCCGACGGACAATCAGGCGAGCCGGTGCCCGCATTTCCCATGCAGCTTCGTCTGGAGAGCGAGACTGGTCTGATTCATTTGGCAAAACCGTTCCCGGTCGAGGAAATGAAGCCTCGGTACGACTGGCTGACCTGCTTTGAACCGGAAGCGCACTTGGATGCTTTGGCGGACCGGATCGCCGCTCTTCCGCATGTTACCCCTTCAACAAAAGTAGGGGCGTACAGCTTCAAGGACGACACAACGCTGCGCCGCCTCGAGAATCGAGGTTTGAAGAACACATGGCGGATCGACCCGAAAACCGATCTCCTTGTGACGGATCCACAGGCCAATGTTGAAACATTCCAAGCTTTCTTCACACCGGAAGCCGCCGCGCGCATCAAGCAGCGCTATGGAGGGGCGGACATTTTCATTGTCCGGCACGTCGTCGAGCACGCATATGACCTGCCTCGTTTCATTGAGGCGGTAAAGACGTTGCTCAACAAAGACGGCATCGTTGTGTGGGAGCTGCCGGACTGCGAGAGAGCCCTTGACATGGGGGACTGCACGACCCTGTGGGAGGAGCATGTTTTCTATTTCACCTCGTTCACCTTCGACCGCGTCCTGCGCGCGGCCGGCTTTCAGATCCTCCACTTTGAATCGGTGCCGTACCTGTTGGAGAATTCCCTCATCGCATTGACGCGACCGGGACCGTCTGCGTTGCCGGCAGACGCTGCGGGGCTCGCTAGAGAATTGGAGCGGGCAAGAGGCTTTTCCAGGCGAATCACATCGCGCGGACAGTGGCTCCGTGAGACGCTCAGCCGTGTGAAGTCGGAGAAAGGGCGGATTGCCATGTTCGGCGCCGGCCACTTGTCGATCGCATTTCTGTCACTCACCGGCGTTGCCGACCTGGTGGACTTCGTGATCGACGACAACCCCAACAAGATCGGCCGCTTGTTGCCCGTGGGCGGGCTCCGCATCGTTGGTTCTCAGTCGCTCTACTCGGAGGGGGTGCAGGTCTGCCTTTTGAGTTTGAATCCACAGAACCAACCGGCCGTCCTCGCCAAGCACGCGGCTTTCTCCGCTGCCGGCGGAGTATTCGCGTCGATTTTTCCCGGCGGCGAAAACAGCCTGGAGAAGGTGTTTTCGCGATGATCCAAGTAAGGAAGGAAAGCGCCGAAGTTCTCTATCCCGATGAACCGATCGTCACCATCAACTCCCGCGATGTGGAGGTGCTCAAGCGCTTGGCCGACGAAAATGCCCGGCAGAGGGTCCGACTTTGTGCGCACCGTTCTCCCGGCGACTCGCTTCATGAGATGTTCATCGTCCACAAGAAGAGCTGTTACGTTCGCCCCCATAAGCATCCGGGCAAAGCGGAGTCCATGTTTGTTGTGGAAGGCGCAGCCGATGTGGTACTATTCCGAGATGATGGCACGGTAGATCGTGTGTTTCCTGTGGGGGCGCACGGATCGGGACGGGGACTGTATTACCGGATATCCGACCCTGTCTTTCACATGCTTCTGATCAGATCGGATTACTTGGTATTTCACGAGGTGACCGAAGGGCCATTTCGGCGCGGCGAGACCGTCTTCGCGGAGTGGGCGCCGGCTGATGGAGAAGCGGATGTGTCGGCGTTCGTTGAACGCGTGGATGCGGCGGCCGCCTTGCAACTGGAGCACATGAATGGATAATGATATCGTCAGACATGACACATCCTGTCGACTCTGCGGGAGCCGTGACATTGCGGAAGTTCTTACCCTCAAGGATACGCCCATGGAAGACCAGTTCCTTCCGGCTGCGAAGGGTCCCGTGGAACAGCCAGCGTATCCGCTCGTGCTTGCTCTGTGTAAAGGATGTGGCTACGTGTTCCTGCCGTACGTGGTCAGCCCGCGTGTCAGCTACTCTGACTACGTGTACGTAAGCGCGACGACTGTAGGCCTGCGCAACCACTATGATCAATACGCCCAGGAGATTGCCGAGCAATTCCGGATTCCGAGCGGTTCCCTGGTTGTAGACCTCGGCAGCAACGACGGTTCGATGCTGGCATCGTTCAAGAAGGTCGGGATGAAAGTCGTGGGCGTTGAACCGGCGGGCGCAATCGCAAGGGCCGCAACGGACAATGGTATACCAACCATCCACGCTTTCTTCACGTCCGAGGTGCGTCAGAGGATCACGGAAGAATCCGGGCGGGCATCCGTCGTCACAGCCAATTACATGTACGCGAACGTGGATGATGTCCTGGATTTCACGAAGAATGTCGCAGAGCTGCTGGCACCGGACGGAGTCTTTGTGGTTCAGACAGGCTACCATCCGGAACAGTTCAAAATCAAGATGTTCGATTACATCTATCACGAGCACTTTTCCTATTTCACGGTCGATGTGCTGAATTCAATTTTCAAGACCGCCGGACTCGAAGCGATTCACGTGGTAAAGACGAAGCCCAAGGGCGGCTCGATCAGGATTGTTGCCCAGCGAAAGGGAGGGCAGCGTCCAGTTACGGACGCGATCGGCGCCCTCTTGGAGGAGGAGAGAGTCGCGCGCGTCCGCGATGAGGAACCGTACCGTGAACTCTCTAAAGAATTGGATTCTCTGAAAGAGCAGCTGCACAAGCAGTTGGATGAGCTGAAAAAGCGAGGAAAACGGATCGTAGCGTTGGGCGCTTCCCACAGTACTACGACACTGCTCTACCACTTTGAACTGGCTTCCTATATCGACTACATTGTAGACGATAACGTTTTGAAACACAATACGTGGTCCCCCGGTGCCCATATCCCGGTGTACCCAACGGACCGCCTCTATCAAGACAAGCCTGACGCGGCCCTTGTCCTGGCTTGGCAGCATCAGGACACCATCTTGGAGCGGCACAAACGTTATGTAGAGCAGGGGGGGCGTTTCATCGTGCCGCTGCCGTTCATTAGGAGCGTTGGGTAATTATGATCCATTGGTGGCAGACGACGTTTGGTGAAGAAGAAATCGAGCACGTGGTGCGCTCGATGCGCAATCGACAGATCAGCCAGGGTGCGGTCACCGCCGAGTTTGAAGCCCGTTTGGGCGAATACTTGGGCGTTAAGAACGTTGTGGCCACGTCGAGTGGCAGCACGGCATTGTTGCTCGCACTCATGGCTGTTGGCGTGGGGCCCGGAGACGAGGTGATTGTTCCCAACCGCACGTGGATTGCCACGGCGCACGCGGCTCATCTGCTGGGTGCCAAAGTGGTGCTTGTGGACGTGGAACCCGATCGGCCCATCATTGATGTCGCAATGGTCGAAGAGCGCATAACGTCAAAGACTAAGGCGATCATGCCGGTGCATATGAACGGTCGTTCGGCTGACATGCGGGCGCTGAAAACGATCGCCGGGAGGCATGGGATCTTCGTGATAGAAGATGCCGCGCAAGCCTTGGGCTCCAGGAACGAGGATGGCTATTTGGGATGTCAGTCGGACGTGGGTTGTTTCTCACTGTCCGTAGCCAAGACCATTGCAACAGGGCAAGGGGGCTTTGCTGTTACAAACAACACGGATCTTGCCGGCAAGTTGCGCGCCATCCGCACGCATGGCGTAGAGAACGTCAAAGATCCGGGATCATGGGTAATGCCCGGATTCAATTTCCGATTCACGGACATCCAGGCGTCGATCGGCATTGAGCAGCTAAAACGTCTCCCAGAGCGTCTTGAATATCACAGGAATATTTATCGGCAGTATCTGGAGGGCCTTGCTGAAACGACGCTGGCGCCCATTAAGATGAACATAGGGGCCGGTGAAGTGCCTGTTTATATAGAATACATTGCTTCAGATCGCTCGGCGCTCATCCAGAAGCTTGAAAATGAGGGTATTGAAACGCGCCCGTTTTATCCGGACCTTGATCGGGCTCCATATCTCGCCCAAGACGGCCGCAGCTTCCCGAATTCACGCAAGTACGGCGACGGCGGTCTGTACCTTCCGTGCGGTCCAGCCCAGTCGCAGGAAAACATAGAGAGAGTGATCAAAACCATACGAAAGTATAGTCCGCTGACGTAGCACCAGGACCTGTGAAGATGACTCAAAGCCGTACAACGACCACTGAAGCCTCGGAAAGGACCAAGCCGACGCTGAAGCACTACTCCGTAATGAGCAGAATCCGGATCACTGAGCAGCTACTTCTCCAATCTTTCAGTAAGGGTTTGTTGCGTGGGACAACGCACACGTACTTGGGGCAGGAAGCGATTGCGTCGGCGGCCCTTTCCTTCCTGGGTGAGGATGACATTGTTGTTTCCAACCACCGTTGTCACGGTCACTTTTTGGCCTATTGTGAAGATCATCGCTTACTTCTCTCGGAAATCGTCGGCTCGGTTGAAGGAGCATCAAAAGGCGTCGGCGGTTCTCAGCACATACACCACAGGAATTTCTATTCGAACGGGATACTGGGCGGTATGGTGCCGGCCGCTGCCGGGATGGCATTTGCGGAAAAAATCCGCGGTACCGGCGCCATATCGGTTTGTTTCCTTGGTGATGGAACGTTAGGCGAAGGGATTGTATACGAGAGCCTGAACATGGCTTCCCTTTGGGATATTCCCATTCTTTACGTGATAGAGAATAACGGGATTGCGCAGTCCACGCCGATCAGTCTGAATCTCGCAGGATCAATGGCGGCACGGATTCGCGCCTTTGGAATTGAAACTGCCGAAATTGAGAGCAATGACATTGGCGAATTATTGCCTTGCTTTGAAAAAGCCTTCGAGCACGTACGTCGT
>JACPZR010000172.1 GCA_016195395.1 Spirochaetia bacterium | reverse complement strand
TGGCCCACAGCCATCAGACGATAACCCTCTGCGATGCGACCGCGGTCCACGCAGGCAGTTACAAGCAGACAAACCAGGGGAAGAGCAATGAATCGGAGTCGCATCACCATCAGGCTGCCCCGCCAGGAAATGCGCGCCGGTACGCTTCCCAAGTCGACTGGATCAGTGTGTCCACGTTGGAATGCTTGGCGGACCACGAGAGCATCTGACGGGCCAGTGCTGCACTCGACGTCAACACCGGGGGATCACCAGCACGGCGCGGGCCTTCGTGCGCTGGGACAGGATGGCCTGTCATGCGGCGCGCGGCGTCTACGATTTCTTTGACAGTGATCCCCTGCTCCGATCCCAGGTTGACCGTCAAACTCCTGCCGTGTTTTACGATGTAATCCATGGCCGCCAGATGCGCCGTCGACAGGTCATTCACATGGATGTAATCGCGGATGCAGGTCCCGTCCCTCGTTTCGTAGTCGGTCCCGTAGATGCTCATGGAATCACGGATCCCCATAGCCACTTCCATTACGATCGGAACCAGGTTGTTGGGATTTCTCTCGAGGCCGTGCACTCGACCCCGCACATCATACCCCGCTGCGTTAAAATAGCGGAGCGAAGCATAGCGCAAACCCCGCAGCTGCGCAAACCATTCCAAGTTGTCTTCGATCACTTTCTTAGTGAAACCATAGTAGTTGATGGGTGAACGGGGATGCGTCTCATCAATCGGAAGGCGGACGGGCTCCCCATAGACGGCTGCGCTTGAGCTGAACACAAGGTTCTTCACCCCGGCCGCCGTCATCGCTTCAATGAGCTGGAGGGTGCCGCGGATATTTGCCCGGGAGTACGACTCCGGGTCTTTCATGGATACGCCCGCGGCTTTCAGAGCCGCAAAATGGAAAACGACCTCCGGGCGGCCCTCCAGAAGCCGAGCCAGGCCCGATTCGCTGGTAACGTCACCCTGAACGAATTGGTACCCGCGGCGGCCGGTGAGCACATTCTCGCGGCTTCCCGTGGACATATCATCCACCACGACCACTTCATGCCCGGCATCCAACAGATCATGCACAATGTGCGAGCCGATGTACCCGGCACCACCAGTAACGGCAACCTTCATCCCCTGTCCCAAACCTCGAAAAACCCCTCAGACGCCAGCCTTATCTCAAAAATTCATAAAAAATTGTCTTGAATCCCCTGCCAGGGGCCCTATAAGTGCGCAATTCGACAAAAGGAAAGTGTGTCAAAAGCTAGAGTATGAAAGGTAAGAATAACAACGCAAAAGGAGCCGGAAAAAAAGCCATGGCCGAACATGAAATGATTCTTGTAGCGAGCAAAACCAAAGCCTATATCAAAAGCAAAGGATGCATTGTGTCTTCCGACGCCGTTGATGAGCTCAACAACAAAGTGCATGAGTTGATCGACAACGCCGTGAAGCGCACCAAAGAAAACAAGCGCTCCACACTTCGCTCGTACGACTTCTAAATAGCTCACAACTCTTTTGAGGCCGGCGTCGTTGCCGGCCTCATTCACTTACTCCGCCGCTTAAACCCCTCCGTGAACTGCTCTGAGTGCGCATGCCTCAGCGGCCAATCGAGCCCCCAGGAACTGCCAGCAAGGCATAACGTCCACGCCGGTAGCCAGCACTCCCGTGATAGAATCCACTGCGCCCACAGCGCCCGGAATGAATGCTTTGATCTTCTCGGCAATCGGCCCCACATACCCTTTCGCGCGGTCAATGATGCCATCCAGCGGCTCCGTCATGTGCTCCAGCATCCCCGTGGCCTCTGTGACGGCCGGCTGGCCCGCAAAGGAAGCAAACTTCTGAACCGATTCGCTTCTGCCGTGCATCAGCTTTCCAATGATTTTGCCGCCGCCCTCGAGAACGTTGTCCGTAAATGGGAGCGCCACTTCGGCTGTTGCAAAATAGAGCGCGATCTCCTGTCCCGCGGGCGTTCCCTTGAACCGGTTCACTTTCTGAGTGAGTTCACCTGGATACAGCTTGTGCGTAACGTAGGCAAGACCCACCGCTTTGAGAGCGGCGTCGGCCGCCTGCTGGGGGTCCGCTTCGAAAACACGCTGACGCGGGGCGTCTGATACCAGTCCAAAAATGTTTTTGATCCCTGTGTAAATGCCCAGGCCTTTGTCTGCCATGTCCAGAGCGCCCAGAACCCAAAGGGCTTTGGCAACCTCTTCACTTGCGGCGATTTCCTGCGCTTTAGCCAGAATCTCCGGACCGGCATCCGGCTTGATGCGCTGCACGGCTCCTTCTAACGTATTATAAAAAACGAACGGCGGGGCAAAGGGAATTACGGAGAAGATCCCGCGGCAAAGTTTCACGGTATAATCGTTCTCGTTGAACTGACCAAGCATCTGTTGAAGGTTTTGTGACATGGCACAGGTTTGGCCATAAGGTCTTTGTTTGTCAATCCGGAGTCGCCTCTGCTGTTCGTGGTTCACAGCGAAGGAATTGTATTTACAAATCTAATCGACCGACTCAAACTTGGACGATCATGCTCGGAATCCGATTCATCCGCACCAAACCCACGGAATACGTAATCCTTCACAGAAGAGGAAAGATCAAGCTGCAGGGAGCCGGCCTGAGTTTTTTTTACTACGCCCCGTCAGCCACAGTCCTCATCGTGCCCGCCGGCAGTCAGGACACCCCGTTCATCTTCAATGAAACGTCGGTGGACTTCCAAGAGCTGAGCATCCAAGGGGAGATTACGTACCGGGTGAAGGATCCCGTACGGCTGGCCTCCCTTCTTGACTTCACGGTCAACCCCCACGGGCAGTACACGGGCGACGGGATGGAAAAGCTCCCTGTCCGCCTGACGAACCACCTCCAAGTCACCATGCGCGAGCGCCTGAGCACGATGACATTGCCGGATGCTCTCAAATCCGCAGCACTCCTCGTGAGCCACGTCAAAGAGAGGTCATTGGGTTCGCAGACTCTGGAAGCGATGGGTGTAGAACTGATCGACTACGCAATCCTCAAAATCAGTCCGACTCCGGAAATATCACGGGCATTGGAAGCGGAGGCCCGCGAGATGATCTTGAAATCAGCCGATTCGGCCGTGTTTGAGCGGCGCAATTTTGCCGTAGAGCAGGAACGGAAAATCAAGGAAAACGAGCTCCAGACACAGATAGCCGTGGAAGAAAAAACGCGGATGATCCGAGAAGAGCAGATGAACGCGGAGATCTCTGTCCAGGAAAAGCAGAAACTGGTGGAGGAAGCCAAGATGAAATCGGCCCAATCGGTTGAGAAAATGAAAAGCGAAATCGAAAGTGAAAAGGTCACCGCGGCCGTCGCGATCGAAGATGAAAAGAAGAAACTTGTCCAGCTTCAAAACCAAAATCACGTGGAGCGTGCCCGGGCACGGGGAGAGGCAATGCGCCTTGAACTCACGGCTCTTCAGTCCCTGCCGCCCGACGTCCTGGATGCGCTGCTCAACAACCAGATGGACGCCTCCAAACTCGTGGGCCGCGCATTCCGGGATCTGGCGAAAAATGCCCAGAAGATTGGGCA